>DAOM01000071.1 GCA_002501855.1 Candidatus Nitrosopolaris nunavutensis | reverse complement strand
TCGTGATGGTATTCGACTTCGAAACAAGAGGTTCATGATGAGCAGGAGACCATAGAGATTATCGCTTTATTCTTGGAGTCAACTTGCTGAAATGCAAACCCCTCCAGTTATTACAATAGATTTTCTCTATTTGAGACATATTGGAGATAGAAACATTTCGGAAGATGATTTTAGAAAAATACAAACCGACAGGGTTTCTGAAATGCAGAATTGGGCGAATATACTCAGGAGTCAAGAAGAAGATAAGCGTATTAAGCTCGCAATAGTAACGGCTAACAATCATTATGCGGGGTTTGGACCTGGAACCGCAAATTTATTCTGTAGTATGGTAAATCCCGTGAATTGGTAGCAAAGATCGGCGAAAGATCTGGAACAGAAATCACTTTCTACTTTTTTATAAGAATACAGTCTTGTGCATAAAGAGTCTAAAAGAAAAAATTGCACATAGTCAACTCAAATAAATTCACATTGCTAAGAGCCTACTGTTAATTAATAGAGATCATGGGCGCCTAACAGCGATAGTTTGCTTAGCTTGGGGAGTGAATGAAGCGAACTATCTTTTTTAAAAGGCGCTCAGATAAATATGCAACAAAAGATCAATACTAGTGCTTTTAACACACGTGTCCGGTAAATAAAAGTCGTCAGACGCTCTTGTGTGGTTCATAATTCTCCTATCCCCAATCTCTCTTCATTCAAGCCGCCTACACTATTTTAGATTTAAACGATAATAGCATGTAGAAAATAAGTTGAGTGGTATCAGAATAAATCTCAATAAATTTTATTTCTTTTGCGTATAAAGGCTGAAGTTACACTCTTCGCAGAAATAGTACAGGCTGTCAAAATCGGAACATAAGATCATGGTTTCAGAACAACGTGGGCATTCAATTTCAGATACTAATTCTGTTTGTTTTGCCTTCTTTCTATTTTGTCGATGATAATACAGTGATTTATTCGAAGTGTTGGTCATCCCTCTTCCTGCGATACCTTTTATTCGAGCTTTATTTCTCGCTGATGTAATTGATCGGAGCTATTTCGTCAATTTTATTCTGTAGATGCAATCCACGCTTGCCTTTCTCAGTTGTCCTGTAAGTGCACCTCGTTCTTGAGAGGCTGCTACTTAATCAGTCTGCGCCCTATGAATAAAAATTAGGGAATTTCTTAGAGTGGGTAATAGGTAAATCTAAGATTATCGATAATAATCAAGTTTGTTCTTCCATCTATTGTTTAAATGCAATAATAGTACGCCTTTCTCTGTGATTCTGTAACACCGCCCGGCCTGCTTCGTAATCGATTCTGGGACACAGGACCGCTGGTATCGTGTATACGGATATATTATGTACAGATATACATATTATGTTCATGGTGTGTGTCATTCATGACTACTAGTAACGCCATTACTGCTGCAATAGCGTTAATATTACTTGTATTTATAGTTGGGCTATCATTTGTCTTGGTATCCATGCGTCCAGTTCATTAGCTATTAGTTTCTCTTTGCCCATTAGCAGTTATTGCTACGTTATCACTATCTAATTTCCCCTTCTTTTCATCCCATTAGTACTTCATTTGCAGGTCTAGATTAAATTCTAGATAAGGGAATTCTATCCAACAAAATCTGGTGGAACACAAACGAGAGCACGGTAGAACGCCTTGTAGGATTAAGCATAAGTTTCAAATTATATGGATATCCTTTTGCTTCGGCAGCCGACTAATTTCAAGTGAACATCCAGACCCTTCACATAAACTCGCAAATAGTTCCAATATTCCTCTATTCTGTTCAGTGTTTGCAAAACAGATCTACTCCATCTGGATTTACAACAAATTCTATGGCTGAGTGTTAAGTGCACAACAACAAACAGCCGTGATAGCACAAGCCAGTACTGATAAACGCCCTGCTTCTTCTGAGTGTTTTCCAATCTTTCCATGGTTCATGGGCTAGTCTCTCTCAGTTGCTAAATGCATGGTAGATAGTATCATACGTACTTTGCTGAATCCATCTATTGTTTTTCGCTAATAACTGGTTCCAACCGAATATCATTCCAGCTAGCGATTTACACTTAGATAAATGTACCACAAGTAAGACCATATCAGTCTAAGATAGATGATAGTTGAGTAAAAAGGAGTCTTCCATTAATGCGTGAGGAAAAGCTGAGATAGGAACTACACAAAAGAACTTTTCTTGAATAAGATTGGAGACGAGAATTCATCTAAATTATGAGCTATAGTAGAAGGATTTATTGGATATGAGAAAAACGGGTTCAGGTTGGTCAGATATTCACTTAGGAGAGTGTACCTAAAATCTAATATACAAAGCTTGTCGAACTCATTATATTAACGTGATAAGGACGAAAGGACTGAACCTCAGGAAACAAAAGCGGACGAAAACAGTAACATCTAATAAAAAAAAGATATCCACAAACGAACACCCTCCAATAAATTCTGTATCGTCTTTGCGGGGAGCTTTAGTTCATGAATAAATCACGTATTCTCATAATAGCTGGCGGCGTTGTTATAATTGTCGCATTTTCACTATATACCTTTAGCTCTCACTCAACGGCACCTAGAGCTGGTACAAAAGAGAACCCCGTTAATTCGGTAGCATCAGGTACTGGTGGACCTGCCTCCGCAACAGTCTCTACCTTTGTGAATCGCGAAAATCCAGGAAACTTTTATTCAATCCAGTTTCCTAGCAAGGCAAGCGTGGAACACGGAAATGCGTCCGGAAGTTATATAGCAAAATTGCCACAAGGAGTTTTCTCAGTCCAGCTTGTTGATATACCAGACACTTCCAACGTTCAACTTATTCTGTTAACTCAGATACAGCCTGCTCTCAAATCATCATTGCAAGATTTTAATCGAGTGGGTTATAATCAATTTACTGTAGGAGGCCATAGAGCATGGGGTCTTACATACACATGGAAAAATACAACAATTGGAATGGAATCTATAAAAGCTGTTGTCGAAGGTTCTGATCACTCTGCGGCAATAACATTTTCAGGGCCGAGACAGGGGTTTGGAGATCAAAACACAAATTCTACCGTCATAAGACCTGTTGTGGGGAGCTTCCATTGGATCGGACAATAGATCGGCATCGTGAGAAAGTGGTTGGTGTTCTTTCATAAAAATGCAATTTGAGATTAAATACTTAATAGCAATCCTGTCGGCTATCTTGATTTTTGGAGGATTGTATTTGAAGTTCCTGTATGACGTGCCTGATGCAGAGACCATCACCAATATGTGGGTCAGCTGGTTTCTCATAATTTTCGGTATTATTGGGATTACAGTAAGTGCCTTATGGCAGAAGAGAAATCCTTTAAAAGTAGAAAGTGGCGAGGACACCGCCCTTGACGGTCTCCGGTGAAGCAAATGAGCAACATCAACAACAACACTCGTGGTAAAGATGATCATCTCGTCGTCGCTGAGGTAGGCCTATAGTTAATGAAGGTTTCAAGCACTAATAATAACAGTATCTCCACGTCGAACCTGTCCAAGTTTTACAGGAATTTCAGGGCAGATTGAATTTTGACTATGTAGAAGTAGGAATAGAAGGCCCGGAAGGAAATCCATGCTTGATAGTAGATAAATTGAATGAAATCATGAAATTACTTCTGAAATTTGATGATAGACCTGTTGGTCATACTGCCCATTGGATAGATTTGGGATCAGATTACGAACGTATCAGGCAGGCTTGGATCTCTGAAGCCATAGAAGAAGCAAAGCTAGCAAAAGAACTCGGGATATATGTCATAAACTTTCATAGCAGTTCTAAGGGAATGTTCTTTGGTGAAAGAAGGAAAATGATCTTAGATAACTGGATAAACAGTTTGCATGAAATCATTTCGCATACGAAAATGCTGGGTGTACAAATAATGTTAGAGAATGTACCCAACTCTTCGAGCGGAATTCACAAGCTTGATGAATTTAAATACATCATTGATAATGTTCAAGGACTAAATGTTCATTTGGACATACCTCATGCTTTTACATCGGGCGGCATGCAAGCAATAACTGACTATATCAGAACATTTAGGGAAAAGATCGTCCATATTCATTGGCATGATAACCATGGTACATATGATGAACATTTGCCAATTGGAGAGGGATTAATTGATCATAAGAAAGTAGTTAAGGAATTGAAAAGCATTAATTACAAAAGAACAATTACTTTGGAAGTATTTACAGGCAAACAAGATGCAAAAGATTCTGCAAACAAGTTAAAGGAGTTATGGATGACTGACTAATGTGACACATAACTTCTTATCCCAGCGGTGTCTTCATCAATAAGGCCAAACATCTATTATTTGGCAGTTATTGATGCATGAATTTTACAATTGATTTTTCTATCCTACGACTTCTATTAGTAATGCATTGAGCCGGCGACCTCTAAAATTGATGGCGTAAAGAATACTAACGGGGAGCTTTAGAGGTTTACAATATCCAAGCCCTGATCGTGTTTTATCTTTGAACCACAGACTTCTTGAAGGGACACAGCACGGGATTATTAATGTACATTCAAAGAATTGTTCATTTAGTCTTCGTTCAACCAGTAGTATGAAATTCTGTTAGGTTGTCCCGCACTCTATAGTACCAATTAGGTAGACTAATAGATTAGATCCGCTTTTTTAACGAAAACATTATTATCTCGATCTAGAGAATTTGACCAGCTATGTCTAAAACACCGATAGAGATAAGCGACAAAGCTCCTGACTTTCAGCTACCTGATATTAACATGAAGATGCACAAATTAAGTGATTATCTAGGAAAGAAAACGGTCCTTGCTTTTTTTCCTGCTGCTGAGTCTCCAACCTGCACAGCGGAGATGTGCAGTTTTAGGGATTCAATGACAGACCTACAACGGAGTGGTGCTCAAGTCGTAGGTATCTCAATTGATGGTCCATTTGCTAACAAGATATTTACGATAAATCGTCACCTTAACTTCGACGTATTGAGTGATTACAAACGCGAGACTATAAACAAGTATGGGGTTGTAATGAAGAATTTAGGCCCATTAGAAGGGTATAATGCTGCAAAACGGTCGATTTTCATACTTGATGAGAATGGCAATATAACTTACAAGTGGATCTCAGATGACCCAACTATCGAACCTAATTATGGGGAGATTAATGCGGCTCTCAAGAAAACTCGCTAGAATACTCGCATAGCGCTAACGTAAACTGACTTTTCATCAAAGGTAAGAATCAATATTTGATTACGTTCTAGCCACAATCTGGAGATATTTGCGAGTTCTAAATATTCCTTTACTTTGAGGACAGAAAAACTGAGAGAAGCCGGAATATTCATTACTGGCAAACAGTAACATTATATACTTTTTATTGCTGATATTCCAAAGGCTCGGCTAGTTGTACGAGTCCTTTTTATGTCAAAAAAACCCACTAATATTATATTTAATGTCATTTTTTGTAACTTCTAGATAGAGTACTTATATATAGTTGCGTTTTGAATTTTTGTACGAGTGCCTATTCTTACGGCTGGTCGAGCAAGAAGGACAGAAGTACTGCATGGAACTGAGGATGTTTTAGACGCAGAGGTACGATTCTTCTCTAATACAAAAAGAAGAATCGATACTTGTATGAACTATACGCGACCACCGTTAGCCGTCGGAATTGGACAAATTAAGAAAGCTTTTCTCGATGCTAAAAGTAGGGGCGTGAGATTAAGATATCTTACTGAGATCACAAATGAGAACATTTCTTATTGCAAGGAGCTAATAAAAATTGTAGATGAGCTTCGACACTTAGATGGAATCAAAGGCGGCATAGCAGTAAATGAAACAGAGTATATGGCTACTACGGTTCTTCAAGAAGCAAAACCACTGACGCAAGTTATCTATAGTAATATGAAGGAAGTTGTAGATCAAGGGCAATATATCTTTGATATTTTTTGGTATAGGGCAATTCCTGCCGAACAGAAAATTAGGGAGATTGAGGATGGAATTGAACCAAGTAGAATAGAGGTTATTCCAGACACGAAGGTATCTATAAGTCGCTCAGTAGATCTAATAAAATCGGCAGTAAAGGAGGTACTGGTAATCTTTGCCACGTCCGAGACCTTTTCTCTTGCTATGAATATGGGCATATTACAATTATATAAAGAAGTAACTCAGAATGGGGCAAAAATAAGATTATTAATTCCTGACAGCCAACAAAGTCAATGGATAGTAAATGAATTAAAATCAGTAGTGCCACAAGTAGATGTTAGGATAGCAGATAAGAGTTTACAGACTCGAATTACGATTCTTGTAGTAGATAAAACAGAATTAATGATATGGGAATTAAAAGATGATAGCTTAGAAGATCCATATGAGGCAGGAGGAGTTGCAACATATTCTAATAACAAATCTATTGCTTCATCATATGCCTCGATTTTTGAGAATCTCTGGAAACAAACTGAATTATATCAAAAACTAAAGGAAGCAGACAAAATTAAGGATGAATTTATCAATGTAGCAGCTCATGAATTACGTACTCCTATACAACCAATACTTGGATTAGCTGATATTCTTCGCACCAAACTAGGAGATCGAAAACAAGAAAAGGAGTATCTTGATGTTATAATTAGAAATGCAAAGAGACTCCAAAGACTTTCAGAGGATATTCTAGATATTACGAAGATCGAAAGCAAATCACTAGGTCTAAAAAAAGAATTATTCAATCTAAGTGAGGTACTACTAAATGCCATTGCAGATTCCAACAATCAGATTGTTAAAGAAAATAAAGATCATCATCTAAGGTTACAATTAGTAGCCCCAGAAGAAGATATATTTATGGAAGCAGATAAGGGCAGGATTAATCAGGTAATCTCGAATCTTCTAAGTAACGCTATTAAATTTACAGGGGAAGGAAGTATAATTCTCACTTTAGAGAAAAAAGATAACAACCAAGAGATTCTTGTCAGCATACAAGATACAGGTACTGGTATACACCCTGAAATATTACCAAGACTATT
>DAOM01000158.1 GCA_002501855.1 Candidatus Nitrosopolaris nunavutensis | reverse complement strand
AATGTTTCTACAAACATTCAATAGATCGCATAACAGAAATAATACCAATCAGAAAAGTGTCACCTATGTGCGTATTTGAAAGTGTCACCTATCTATGTAAGTGCTACAGCTAATATTGAATGAAATTGCCTCAGTTGCTCTTCCAGCAAGTTACAGGCTCATTTGCCTTGTTTACCACTCTCGGAGTAAATTGTCATATCAAAACAATCTATTGGCAGTAATCATTACATTCTAGATAGCACGCTGAACCGACTCGCGCTCAGACTCGACTCACCTCTAATAGTTGATTCCTTTTGTGTTCATAGATTCCTTTATCTGAAATCTTTGTCATGACTCGTGGTATTGAGCCCCATTTTTTAGGCTTGTTAGAATTTATTTGCTGGGTACTATTCATAGCGGCATCAGAATTACTTTTATTAGTCCCAGTTGCCACTTGAGGAATTCCATTCTGCCTTGCAGTATCATTTGCCCAAAGGCGAAGATGCATGTAGGATAGTGTTGATGTGGTAATAAATAACGAGAAAGGCCGCTCCTGATGCAGAAAATAATGCTCTTTTGACTAAATTTCTTGTGTACTTGGACTAATCAGGGGTAATGTCCGAATGGATTATCGTAAATCTACCTTGAGATTATCTTCTGAAGTTTCTCAGCGTATTTATTGCTCATGAGCATGTATTCACACTATGCTTTTGTAGAGCTATATAGGGATTGTTTTTATAGTAGCTTCCAATGTTTCATCTTCTAGTCGTATTCTTATTATTGATCCTTCCATATCTAATCTGGGGTAACCACATTGGTCAGACGACTACAACCTATTGGGATTTTGGGGATGATCTTTGCCATAGCAGGAGGTATTGCGTGGTTCTTGCAACAGAGACTTTTAGCACTCACATTATGGGGTGTTGCCGTAATAATAATACTGAAATTGAATAGACAGAAAAAAAGATCATCTAAATCAAAAAATAAATATCGATGACTTGTTCCAGAAAAATAGGAACGAAAGAAGATTGCTCTACCGCTTTTGCACGATACTAAATAACCCATTGAATTTTGTAGTGGCAACGATTATTCCAATGATCGCGATGGCAAGAATTGTTGCCGAAATAACTGTTCCAAATTCTGGCACCGCATGAGTACCAGCTATTTCGACCTGTAAAGAACCCTTGTCAAAATCAATTGCTAATGTTCTTAATTGGGTATTGTTCTTTAGTTGGGTAACTGGGACATATTGACCATCCTCAAAGACTACATAATTTTCGTCATGGTTAGTCCCCTGTCTTTTAGAGTCAATAATATTTCTAGGAAGTTCTATTGTTAGTGTTCCATGTGAGAGTGAAGATATACTTAGCAGCAGCGTAGAGCTGTCTTTCTCCAAAGAAACACCATTGAGCATATTACCACCACCAGTTATGCGATAATTAAGAGGATACATTTTACTACCACTCTTTAGGCTGGTAGTGGAATTGCTTGAAGCCGTTGTCGTTGCTGCTGTTGTAGCGTTAATTGAAGATTTTGCCGATGTTGCATTCGTAGCTTTAGTAGCATTAGCTGGAGCTTTGGTAGCATTCGTTACTTGAGATGCCGGAGCAGCAGTAACATTAGCTGGGTTTATTGTAGTTGGAGTGGTAGTTGTTACTTGTGGTGTAATTGTTGGACCCATATGAGTGAGCAGCAATTTCTATATGTTCAGTACCAATGTCAAAACTAATGGACAATACCCTGACCTGTGCGTCGGTTTTGATTTGGTCTGATGCTGAACTATACCGACCATCTTGAAACACCACCAAATTAGCGTCTTGGTTCCCTTGTTTTTTAGAGTCTATTACATTTCGTGGAAGTTCAATAGTCAAGTTTCCATTCGATGTAGACGAGACGGTGACCAGAAGCGTGGTGTTATCCCTCTCTGCAGAGATACTCGCGAGATTGCCCCCCAGTGATTTGATACTTGAGTGGGTATGATATATTACCCAACTTCAAACCAATAGTACAGTTGCTGGGTGTTGTTGCCGTAGCAGCAGATGCGACTTTACCCGCAGTCGTTTGATTATTTACCACACTAGCTCCACGGCTCGCATTTTGTGCATAACTCAATTGAGGAGACAGCGTAGTCACAGATATAGTGCCAAGTATGATCCCAACAATGAGTACTACTGCCATCATCGTGAAGCGTTTTTTCTCATTTATATAATTGGAATGAATTTTCTCATTTATCAATAACAAGTATCCAGTGTTTAGAGCACTATGTGGGCTTAACAATTTTATGCCATCTATCCTTCGAGCATCTCGTAACTTCTACTTGACGTCGTAGTCGACCCTATAACCGTTGTAACACCTTGAGTTGATTCAAGGGATAATTACAAACCCTAGATCAAAACGTATAGAATTTAGAGAGATCCTGATGCATCTAGGTAGCAGCAACCAACATGTATTATATTCTTACAAATGATGCGGCCAAATCCCTTAAACGGAGGCATTTATTGGCTATTCCAGTTATGTATCTAGCGGCAAAACTGTATCTTGTTATCCATATTTTCCGTGTTTTGATACTTCCCACTTACCTGTGGTTATCCTGCAGCCATCGCCCCCTCTTCAAAAAATAGCCTGAACCTTATCGACATAAACTTTGACTCCGCATGGTATGACGGAGCTCACCCTCGAATGCATGATTGTAAGTTGACATTATATATTGCAGTCAATTATTTTCATGTGTTTTCATTGCTTCGAATACGGGGCGACAACGAAATGGAAGCGGGGTAACGCATTCTTAGATCCCATGCATCCTTCGGAGAGAGATACTCAGTAAGTTTGTTGCTTGTCGACACTAGCATCGTCATGATGAAAAACATTTCTCACGTATTTTGAGAGCGCTACGTATTGAATGACCAAAGACAACAGAACGACACCGAATGTTAGAGTCTGCAATATACTTTTAAAATTGCTTGGTGGAAGTGATGCGACTAGAGCCACAGATATTGCGCCCCGCATTCCACCAAGCAGTATAACATGTCTCCATGTCATTGGAATAATTTCTCCTATGAACGTAGTCGTTACGGCAAGCATAGGATAGATAGCTGCTGCTCTAGCTGCTAACACCGCAAGAAATGCAAGGACAATTATTGGGAGGTGTTTAACTACATCAACAATATTCATGCTAATCCCTAGGTAAAGGAACGCTGCAGAACTTGCAAAAAATGCAGTCATTTCCCAGAAAGTGAAGGCAAAGGCTCTAACGTTCTTACTCATGGTAACCTCTTTTTTCACCGTCACATTGCCAAAGTATAGTCCGGCGACTGCTACAGCCATTAAACCTGATACACCTAACGAGTTTGCAAGTACAACCGAACCAAATACGGTAACAATAGTTAGTGAAGTCTCTGAGAAAGGATCGTTCATTAGTGGATGGAGTCTGTGCGTTGCCGCAGCAATTGCCAATCCAATACCCGCACCACCAAAAAATACTACTATAAAATGTATAGCTCCATTAGCAATGGCTAAATTAATCGAGGCGTTGGGGGCTGTAATCGCGATATTCCCTAGCACAGAAGAAGAAAAAGAGGGAGTAGCAGAACCAAGAATTGCGCTACCGGAACTGGCAAAAGCTATTGCAATTATAGAGGAAAAAACAATAGCTCCAGTAGCGTCATTGAAGGCAGCCTCAGATTCCATTAGCGTAGAGAGTATCTTTGGGACCCTTACCCTTTTGAATATCTCAATTACGATTGCCGCATCGGTAGGAGCAATCAAGGCTGCAAAGGCAAAGGCGACAAGAAGCGGTAAACCTGCTATATACGTCATAATAAATCCACCGGCTAAAGTAGCAAGAACCACACCTACAGTAGCGAGTAATAATGCAGATATTCTGACAACTTTGAATTTTTTGTAGTCCACATTCATCATTGCTTCAAAAATTAATGGTGGTATTACGAAATCGATTAATAGATTCGGATCGATTCTGAAGTGTTGAATATTTACTATCTCTATCCCAGCAAAGCTAAGAAATGAAATGATGATTCCAAATCCCACGAGGACAATCGTATGAGGCACTTTCGTTCTAGAAGAAAATAGGGCAGCAGCAAATATCATGGTCAAGAATATTGGGATTACATACTCAGAAGTAAGTGATATTTCCCCGTTTCCTCCAACAGCTGAGGAAGCGGTCGCAAGAGCAGTTGTCGTAGTTTCGATCATGGTAGAATTTTGTTCTGATACTAATTCTAAAAGTAGATAATAATAATATATCTTAGCAAGACCCTATTAGTTATTGAAGCGGACGAACACGGAATCAATTAGGTTCTGTTATTCAATTATTAATCCTATTATTCTCCTCTCCTTTTATTGAATTAACTAAAGTAAGAAGTGTCAAGTCTAAGAGATCAGACGCGAGGTAAGATCTTGTCAAGCACAACAACAACCCGACCTTTGAGGTAGTTACTGAAGAGAATTTATTTCCTGTTCATTCTACTGCAAAAAACTCGCTAAACTATCTGATACAATATAGTCTTCAAACTGTTTTTATAATATCACACCTAGTTAGTATCATTGCGTATGATCCCAACAAAGTTTGTATCACACTTTTACTTGCTACCGCTTTTTTCTTTTGGTACGGTCATTCTTCTTCTTTCGACCATGTTCGCACATACAATCACAACGACAGCATATGCACAATTATTACCAAAATCAGAAACAAGCAATAATGGTAGTGGAGCAAAAATGTTACCATCATCACCTCTGCCTTCTTCAGTTCAGACCACGCTACATGTGATAAAAATTATGTCACCTACCAAAGGGCAACAAATTCCGGCAGGCAGCAACCTCACCATAGCGGGCACTGCCATTGATAATGGAACAACCTCTGCTGATTGCAAAGTTTCAGTTATCGTAAATGGCATCAAGCCATATCAACAAGTTGTCCCAACGGGGGGCCGTGGAGCAAATGATTACTCAACATGGAATTATATGCTTACGCCTACGTATTCTGCTATTAAGGATGGACAAAATAAGATAACTGCCAAGTTCTCCTGTAGTAATAACCCTAGTCTCACATTACATAACAGTGTCAATGTAACTGGAGTAGCTAATAGCAATACTGCTATTGTTGCACCCGTCTCATCACATG
>DAOM01000207.1 GCA_002501855.1 Candidatus Nitrosopolaris nunavutensis | reverse complement strand
AACGATACTGAGCTTAAAGACATGAGTCTTTACACTACGTTATTTGACATTACGGTTTTAGGATATATCTTCGTCAAATGCCTAAAGCCCCTTGTAAAGGCTGCTAATATTAAATTATTATGCATTCCAGCCGCTTTCGCATTACTATGGCTTGAACAATATTCATTAATAATTAACTATTTTGATAATAACCAGTTTGCATTTATTGGATCAATAATTGTCAGACTAGCTGGATTAGGTTTGTTCGTCTATGCCGTATATTATGCTCTAGCTAGTGGAAGGAGTAGAGAAATGGAGATCGAGACCTGACACATGAGACAAGAGAAGAGACACAAGCTCCAACTCTTTTATGAAATACTTGTCGCTATTGATGATATCATAATTAGTCATGAAATTGCAAAACGCACTCATATACAACATAATTCTAGACTATCATATGATAAAATGATGAACCATATTAATCAGTTAGAACAAAAAGGTATGATACATACACATAGGGAAAATAATAACGGATCAATATCGATAACCGGCAAAGGTAAGTTGTTCGTAAAACGATATAACGAATTGTTAAATCTAATTGAAAGTGTTGGTCTATAGGGGGAAACCAGATTGATTATAATAATCAGTTACGACAGATCTCCTATGTTCTTGATATGGTTATTATAAGTGTAAACATATAACCAAAACAAATGATAAATTTTTCAAATGCTGATGGTAAGAAAATCAGATTTATTATGTATCCTGATTAATCCTTACAAAAATCTATTTATGGAATCATCATCCTCAGGAAAATTACCAATCTCCTGAGACCTAACATATTTCCAGCCATTACGCTTTATCGTCTCCATTAACGTTTTTGGGGTTTCTTCAGTCAATTCTTCACCATAGCTTCCGTCACGCCTTGTTGGCTGATCATACTCATCCACATATTGCCAGCAGAATGTCCCATAATAGGACTTAAACACGCATATCCTCCTATGTTTAGAATCTTCATAGTAAGAATTATTATTGTCTTTTATCGGATGTTCGGTCGTCACATGTTCCGTAAATTCGCTTATTCCATCAAGTTTTTTGCCGCAGGCCCTACACGATTTTTGTGACCAATCATCTGCTGCGCTCATTTCTTTTATTATTCGCCTTGGGCTCTTTATCTATCATTCGAATAGTTTGATCAACGCTCCATGACTCCTTCCTTCAGACGCTGTTAATGATATTTATTGCAGTCGTATCAGAAAAACACCATCATTTAAAGTGGAGGCAGCGGGCAAAATCAATCATACAGTTAAATTTCACTAGCAGCTGGCTGGCTAGTCTCTTCTGCGCTTAGCTCTTACTCCTCCTCCTTTCACCCACTGACCTCAATACCTGCTGACCGTGTTCAATCCACATGTCTTGTCTCGTTTTTCTATCTCTTTTGCAAGGTTAATGTCTCGTTTGGTTATAGCATCAACATCAAAGGATTTTAAGGAAAGTTTGACATTCCTCCAATTAATTGTAATAATCGGGTGATGGTTGAGCTTCTCAGCATCTTTGCAACATCATTTACAAACTAGATAGCGTTCATAAAACTTGGGAATTGAAATGATTTTACAATCTTATCTTCCTTTAATTCCCATCCGCTATCTAATTCTTCAATTGCTCCTTTTATTTCTTCATTAGACGACATAAATCAGTCATTATAGATTATCCATTAAATATTATATTATTATCCGGTATGACCTAAGAAGCAACGCCTATAAAAATTGGATATTCTTCTGACTTTTCCTGACACTTACTATAAAGAGATATGAGTTTATGATTTTTTCGAGTGTCATAATGACTATACATAAGATTCGCTATAGAAATTTAGCTATTTCAAAGTATGAAAATGATTCATCAGTTGTTGATTTTTCACTTCCCAGTCTTGCCTAAGTAAATCTCTAAATTCGATTCTACTGTAACTCTTAGGATTTCTCTTGCTAGTCGTTAATGTTATCCCCTTCTGGATGAGAATATATATAAAATTGATTATTGTCACTTATTCCCTTGATCCTTATGGTTAGGCTTTCTTCATTCATGTGTGCCCTTATTCTGTACAATAACCTCGAGTATAATATCTCTAAATACGAACCCGGACATCTTTTCGCTGAACTTTAATTGATTGTTTCTGGCAGGATAGACATCCCCAATACCCTATAGAGCCTTCACAGCCTTCACCCCAAGACAATACTGTTCTCGCTGCAGCCGGTGCTGCAACCGGTGCTGCAGCCGCTGTAGCTAAATCAATCTGACGCGGACGAAAAGATCAAACAAGCCGTCGCTGATAATGAAGCATAGCACGCCCAAAAAGATATCCAGTTTGAGCTACAGTATTGACAATGCATTGGTAGAGTTGTATCACAAGTATTAACGAAGGACCTTAAGACCGAAACTGAACGTCTAATTGATACGAGCTACAAAACTACAATGTCAAGGGTCGAAAAATTCATGGATCACCGTTACTTAAGGAGTTTGCTTCGCATACTTTTATCCATCCATATCACGATATACTACTATTTGTATCGATAATTGTGTGTTTCTCTTCAATATGCTTCGATGGCATATAACCACTACCAGAAATAAAGTCTCTAAAATAATAGTGTAACAGTGTAACATGTAATTTATCGAGTAGCTGCAACGATAATTCGTTTGTTAGAGCCATAGAGGTAGATATACTGAAATAATCTGACCAGCCTTCAACCCCAACCACACACCAAACTTCCAAACTTGTCATTTCGACACATATAACATACCTACCACGTGTTCTATATTACATAAATATTTTTAGATGCATTCTTGTAGAGATACAAAGATTGGGTAAATTTATTCTATTTATATGGTTTAGAATGCTTATCGAAGAGATTCTTCAACCATTCTCTATGCCCATTATGTATTTGATTATCGTTTAAAGTAGTTTTCTTTGCCTGGTGAAGATTATCGCCAAAAATTATTTCTTCTTACTTAACTGTATAATCTGGTGCCATTTCTGCATGTATTGCAAAGATAAATGTATGAGACCATCAACAAATAATCAATGACGATTTTTTCTGTATGTATTATATGTTAACTATAGATCTATTGCGTGAATTTTGTGCGTTGCAATGCATTGCATTCATCATATTGTTATAGTCAAAACATGGTGATGTACATACGAGGATAAAATACATGGAAATTGAGATTCCACAGTCATTGAAGGTAGAGCATGAAGAGCTCCATAACCAACTTGTAAAGGCTACCGAAGAAGGTGGCAAAGTAGGTGAAGCTGCAAGAGCTGTTGCAAAGGTTTTACATCCACATTTCGAAAAAGAAGAAGAATATGCACTACCACCTCTAGGTATACTGTCTTTCTTATCACAACCAGATAAAATTGTACAAGAAATGAAAAGTGTTCTTATTATGACAGACAGGCTTAAGGCAGATCAATCTCATATGGTTGAAGAGCACAAGCAAATTGTCGCCGCGTTAGATAATCTGATCGATATAGCAAATAAAGAAAATAAGACACAAGTTGTGCAGTTTGCAGAAAAACTCAAGTTGCACGCTCAGACTGAAGAACAGGTTTTGTACCCTACTGCAATATTAATTGGTGAGTATCTGAAGCTGAAACTGCATGATTAATTATGATAACAATATTGTATTGTACTAGAATATAAACAAACTAGTCTTTTTGTGCTATAACTGGTTAACGTACTTGTAAATTCACTTGGAAGTCCAGGTAATACGTATATGCCAGTTATTGTTCCCTCAGTTTGTCTAGCAAGTGAGATTGCTTCATTCATTCCTCATAGAATTTGCAGATCCGTCCAAAGAAATGAGAATTCTTTTGAATCTATTTTTTAGCACAGATGTGATCTTGACTTTGATTTATTATACTTTTACTATAGCTTATGGATATTATCATATTTTATATCAAAATTATGTTGTTATATTGTAATGATATTCAGTTATTCTGATGCTTGTTTTATTCTTATGTCTTGCCATTCCATATAGAAAGATCTTATAAGCATCATATCGTAGGCTAGCTGAGTTATTTTTTAAATTTATTTATCAATTA
>DAOM01000127.1 GCA_002501855.1 Candidatus Nitrosopolaris nunavutensis | reverse complement strand
ATATCAGTACCTTCAAACTTTTGTTTCTCTAGTAATGTTAGCTCGTAAACAACAGAGGCTCCCTTTCCTCTAGTCGTCGCCTCTGATGTAATCTCGTGTTGCGTTAGTTGTGCTTCTGGTTTTTTCCTAACTAATATGTCATTATATTCTACTTTTACTTCATAGACTAATTGTGGTGTTTCTGCAGGAGGATTTTTCACTTCCCCTGTCCTAACGTCAAATTTGGAACCATGCCATGGGCATTCAACCTCGTAACCCTCAAGCGTACCTTCTTCTAGAGGACCACCCTCGTGTGAACAAACTGCATCTATTGCGTATACTTTGCCTTTAACCATCGACAAAACCACGGGCTTTCCACCAGGTTCAACTTTCAGAAGACCACCTTCTTGTAAATCTTGTTTGTTTGCTACCTTTTCATATCCTTCTTCATCTTTCATTTTATTCACCTTCGATTAATACCACGTACAATATTATTAATCCAACTGGTTAGCCATAGATATTCTTTTGCTGGTCACGGTCTTATTATTTTTAAGCATTGGTGTAACTCCAGATGACACGGAACTAGATGAAGACGAGAAAAGATTAAGTAATCTCCTACCCAGCTTTCGTACTCGTACTGTAAATAGCATTAGTAGAAGACGTGGGTGCCAAAGATCGTGGAGATTTTGTCCTGTCGTTATTATCCCGTCTGCCAACTCATCGGACATCCTCATTTCTTCCTGGCTGTACGCTCGTGTAACTTGCTACTATTAGTTGCTATTGGGATGTGTTTTCTTCAAATAGTTGTTCTCCTTGATTGAGCTGATTGGCTATCTGATATGTTCTGCCTTGGGAACGCATGGTAGGGGAATGAGCAGCTAAATATCTAGATGCTGCCAGCAAAATATTTACTTTTGCAGTATTATTGCCGTCATTATTATCATTATCTAGAAGAGAATACTGCCTGAAAGCCGCTTCCATCATCTGAATAGAATGAAAGTTACGGTCTTCTCGCAGCAAAAGCTTTCCAAGCATAGACGTAAGTTGATCTGATCTTCCGCCGCGATAAAGATAATCTGCTACCAGCTGTCCTGTCTCATTTACTCTCTGTTGTTTGTCCAATAGTTCTGCTAACTCTCTTAGTATGGTTTCAGGATCATTAGCTTTATCTTTTGTCGATTTCTGAGGTATTGTCGCTGGAGGTATGTTGAGAAAGCGATTAAGATATATCCTCATTGCAGCATCGAACACTCCTCTCAATAGCTCCATTGATGGTATTCGTTTTAAGCCTTGATGTACTGCATTTGAAAATGTAAATGTGTGTAATGCGGCGTCCCAATCACCAAATTCATTGCGTGTATGAAATTGTGCTATTCTTAAGGCTGAAGCATGACACACGATACTTGCCAATTCCTCTTCAGCAGTACCTTGTCTTAATGCGTCTAATAATGCATTAACGACTGATTGTGGATTATCGCCTAGTAACACTTCTACTAATGCATCTCTATCGCGACCGTTAATGCTCCATGTTTCTTTTGGTTTCTCATGTTTGTGATTATTCTTACTATCAATTATTGCTCTTTGATGTGCTCTTTTTTCTCTCATCCTCTTTCCGTTTTCTAAAACTCTGGGTAATTCTTGAAAGCCACTTTCAAGAATAGTAACTAAATCTATTGGATAACGCCATGAACTTGATTCTTCCATCCTTTCAGCCGTGGCATAACCAGGTACAAGGCTACCTAATACAGCTTCTGCCAATGCCTTATTGTTTTCCCATCCAAGTTCATCAAGGGCCTCTAATGCTTTATTAGTAAAATCAAGAGTATGTCCAACGTCGAGGAAACGATGATCTGTGGCGGCTGCAAAAAGCATATCTGCCATCTGTTGGTCATTAGCACCAAGTCTTAGAGCGGTAGTAACACACCTCTCCGCAGCTTGGGCATCACGAGATTCAATAAACTGCCTAAACCAACGCTTAAGCGTACCCAAGTCAGGCCAAGGCTCTGGGAGAGGCGAAACTCCAAACCTCGGCGCCATGGAAGCACAGTCTTGCGCAACAGCGCAAAGACCATGATAAAGCGCATGTGGTCTATCCTCGCTATCAAGATACGGCATGATGTTCATCATGCAGGTAAGCATTGTTAATCCTTGTCCCCATCCAGCTTGTTTGTGATGAGTACCAAAATCAAGACCAATACAGAATGGCTTTACTAAGTCAGAGTCATTACTATCATCTCCAGATTGATATTCTTCTCGTATTGCGATGACTGCTTTAGCAATAATTAATTGAATATTTTGTTTTAGTCCATTTCGTAACAGCATTTGATAATAAGTATTATCGTTTCTAGAATACAAAGCGGAAATATCCACCCAAACTTCAGTTTCATTTCGAATCTCTACAGGATAAGAACGCACATCACCAGCCCATTGATCAAATGTTCCTCCACTATTGAGATCAAAGCGAGCGTGATGCCAATGACATGTAAGGATACCATCCTTAACCGTACCTAGATTTAGTGGAAAACCCATATGGGGACATCTATTATCTACTGCATAGACTCTGAAATTATGATAGAAAAGTGCGATTGTACTATTTCGTATTTGTATTGATAAGCATCCACCAGTAGCTTCTCGTATATTTGACAGATTTGCAACAAATATGTAATGGTTGTCATGATCTTTCGAGATAGTTGCCATAAGCATCAATCACTAAGATAGATATTGTAATACAAACATAAAGTGTTTTGTCGTTCTGTTTTTTTCCAGGCTTGGAATCGGCCTTCCTCCCGGGAGAAATGATTTCTATGGGCATCAGAATGCCCGCTCTTGGGTGTTATAGAAGAATCTACAGCGGTGCAATGTGTGCTGTATACTGATGATGGGCGGTGTGCTGACGCTTGGTAGTTAAAATAGGTTATTATTTTCGGTTCTGTTAACATATCGACTGGTTTGTAAAGTGTTAACCGTCGTCGGACAAAGAGCTATAGGCAAGCCCGTTATTTTTGTTATCGTTGACTACACTAGAAGAAACAAAGAAAATTGCGGAGGAATATATAAAAAAGGAAATTGAGATGTTATACAACCTATCGTTACTAAGCATCGAAGACTCGACGCAATTCAAATCATGGTTTACAGCACATCCGCATTATCAGCGTCTACGAGGCTTTTCGAACCAAATCATCGCCAACAAATGGAATTTATAGAGAAGTATAGAAAGGTGGTTATTGTCGCAAAGTGATCCATTAGATGATTTCTGGAAACAATATGAAAAAACATCTGCTGACTTGGCCGTTATTTGGCGAGACGTTGTCAGAAACAATTACGGATTATTGTTAAATATTATTCCTCTTCTGACTGAAGGTGCGAATATTCTTTTGAGAAAATATATAGCCGACGAGTACAAGAAAAGTAGAGAATCTACAGCATCATGATTCGTCAATCAAGTCCTGAGTGGTTCTTAATATTATTTCTATCCCTTGGTCTTGTTTGACCCTTGCCACTTCTTCATAAGCTCCTCTGCCAAAGGAAAACGCGACTATTACACCCTTTTTCTTTCCATGTCTCTATAGAGCAGTCTCAAAATTATCAATAACGTTTCTGCCGACACTGATATACACGTAGATTGTTCATATATCATCATGGGTAAATGGAAAAAGGACGCCAAAGAATTTGTCGTCGGCGTTAATTATTTTGAGGATAGAGGCTATCAGAGCGCGATTCCTAGGCCTATCATGGAGAAGCTGGGTAAACCACATACTTTGAAATTTGTAATTAACGATGATACTAATACTGTAGAGCTCATTTCAGGAAAATCACCTATGTCTAGAAAAGGAGTGAAGGTGAATTAATGATGGAAGACGAAATTCCGCAGCTCTATGTAGATGTGGTTCAACATCCAGAAGGCCTCGTAGCGGAATGTTTGGATATCCCTCTCGTAGTGGAAGCGCAAACCGTCGAAGACATAAAGCAAAAAATGCATCTCGCAATAAAGGGTTATTTCGAAGCCTTCCCCGAGAAGAGGAATGAGATTTTTAATAAGAAGAGGACTATTTACACTCTGCCCATGCCTCAATAGGAATTGCCAGCACACAATTGGTGGCAAGTCAAAGCCGCCTTAGAGAAACATGGATGGAAAGAAGTGCTGACGTACGAAGACAGAATGTTATATTTTCAGAATGGTGAGAGGACAATAGGATTTGAAAAATCGAACAACATGACCATGCCTTATACCAAGACCGTGTTGAAAAGAGTCGGCATTGACTATGAATCCTTCATAGTATCATATAGTCAAGAAACGCATTAACCCATAAATATTTAGATGTCGAATATTAGGCGAAGGCTAGGACAACTTACAACGTCCAATGTATAGCACCTAAGGGGTAGCAGACATGATTGGATGGGATATGTGGTAACATATATTCGGGAGTTCTCCTTCGTTTTGTTTTTGGGCCCACGTGCGGATTCGAACCCCATCCTCCCGATTACAAGACGGTTATGCGACCATTAACACCCCATGGGCCACTGGCGATGTAGCTCGATACTACGACTAAAATATTTAATCCGACGATTTCAAAATATCAGCAACCCTTGGAAATAACACTAGTGCCAGTAAACCAAATCGTTAATTCATCGTCGCAGCTTTCTGGTTCATGACCCGTACTACTTACGTTTAAATTGAGTGTAAACATTTTTCGGCCCGCATGTACCAAAAGTATGTGTTCAACGAAAATAACCAGAACCACATTACTGCATTGATTCAGGAAGCCGCAGACTTCCTTTTGCAGATTGGGCTCAATTATGCAGGATGGGTTCTGGCCGGAATCGGTCACGGTCTATTTGCAGTAAGCCAGATCCTACTAATTTTTTGACACTGATAAGCGTTTGTCCGACGATCGCATACAGATATTTTAGAGCATCGATCCAACGGCAAGTGTTCAGAACCTTATTTTCCCTATTTGCCACAGAATAAACTTGTTCCACTCAAGTTGCCCAACAATTTTCCTGTTGCGTTTACTAGAGATTGTACTCCATGTCCTATCTTATTACCCAATTGATGGTGCAGCCTGTGATGTTTTATTTGCAATCGATTCCCCGGCTTGCGTGGCATTGGTAATGGCACTATTACTTGCATTTTTTATAGAAGTTGTATTAGTCATGTTACCCGTACCACTAGTTTTGTTTTGGTTGGCACTCCCACTACCTGCTTTTGTTGGAGCTTTTGTCGGGTTTGATGTAAGCCCATTAGTAGGTGTATCTGGCGTAACTTTCTGTTGAGCTGAAGCGGCTTTGCCGGCATTGGGATTGCCAATATTAGCATTACTTGTAAGTATTTTAGTATTATTTCCTAAGGCTTTTGATAGTTGTTGAACGTTTCCTATAGGAGTGGCAGCAGTAGCATTTGCGTACTTTGTTTTATTAGTCTGTGACTGATTCGTCTTCTGATTCTGAGCTTGTGCTGAGTGGCCATATTGCAGTGACAATAGTATTGTTGCTGTGAGCAGTGTTATTGCAATTATCCCTGTTGCAGTATAGACCTTGTAGTTGTTATACCTTGATTAGGTCGGTTAGGATTCATTATCCTAAAACGGTCATCATCACTCTCTCTTAACGGTTATATGTACATCCTCTGAATTGGGTGATAAAAAATGAAATGAGCCTTGTAATAGATAGTTGTTCTGCTGCTATCGATGCGTTAACAAACGAATCTACACACTTAAATCTGGGTCAACGTTCGTTTCTGAAGCAATGCTACAGTACTTCTATCTTCCTTAAAGCATAAAGTTTTAAGATTTAGACTGTAAAGTCGTTGTATATCCTCTTCTGGCTCGGCAATATGAATTTGTACATTTTCTGGTATCTGCTCCGACCGTCCGCACATTATGCCATTGGTTCAGATCTTTATAACAGGCGTCGGTTGCCAATATTAATATCGGCCATCATCGTCACAATATTAGATATTATCGTCATCATCGTCACTGCGCTTGATTATCCCCACCCATTTCCGGGCTTGTACAGGACGACCATTTCGTTCTTGTTTAACAAATCTCCATAACCAAGATACAGATTCTTCGCTAGTATGATCCTAGATAAATTACACCAATATTTTTTATTGCAATATTGATTGACGAATAGATCGCTCGAGTTACACACCCAACGATTGAGTTTGTTCGGTGGAAGATGCGATGATGACAAGGAGATATTGTATTGTGAAGCTCAGTATCTCGTTGATGTATCTTGTTAGTCTTGAGAAATAAAATCTGCTTTGTGAGATGGCGTAGTTGCCACAGCGAGATGAAATCATTCTAAGCTTTAGTTTTACGCCTCATTTTTCAGCCTTCAATTAGAATATTGTAGGCTTCTCGTTATTTGCAGTTTGTATTTGAAAAAATATCAACTTTTACCCTAGGATTCTTGTTATATCCTATGTCATAGCCTTTTTCTCTCAAATACTTTAAGGTTAATTTATATACCAACTCATCATGATCCGTAGCTTCTAGAATCTTATTCCAAGAAACCTCTCCTGCTTCATTTTTAACTATCTCTTCAGCCAACTGAGAGGTAACTCTCCTAGCTTCTGCTTTACAATCTTCAAATGTTTTTCCGTTTTTATATGCATGATTTCTTGGATCGCAGGTAACTGGATGGTTCAATGCTGTAAGTACTAGAGGCGATGATACTAATTTAACTTTACAACCATTCCTTCGTACTAGCGTAAGACATCATTAAACAGACCATGAGGAGGAAATGCTATGACTAGAGCTCGTAGTGGAGAGAAGGATAAAACGATCGACCCTGCATGACTAGGATCGGACGAAGAGAGATCATGCTAGAAAGGCCAACAGTTCAACGTCTAGAACAGGGATGTCAAAAACATCCTAGGTATGAAACAAAAGTAAAGTCTGAAGTAATCTATACTGGTGACACATTTCTATGCAAAAACCAATTTGGGCAAGATTCTCAATTCACGAATGTTTTCCAGAGGTATACAAACCGATCCCTACTTACTGATCGCAGAATTAGATACATCATGGAACGACTGATTGGTGAGATGAGAAAATAAGTAGATAATAAATAAAAAACCACAGTTATTATCTTATCTCACTGAAACCCTCAGCTGATCCACCTTTGAATCGTTCTAATTTTAAAGAAGGTGCATTTAAGATAACTTCGTGTCCATCGAAACTTTCTACGATGTGTTTAGGAATTCTGTAATGTGTCCTTGCTCCTTCAGTCGAAATCAGAACAGCAGTATCATCAACTGCATCAACACTTCCGATAAGATGTCCGTCCTTGGCTCTAACAGTCTTGTGAATTATTGACTCCCAATTTTGTACAGAATCTGTCATTTACGTGATTAGAAGATAATTCTACTATATAAGAAGGGCTCTTTCATGGACATCATAATAAGATGTCTAGGCTATTTTTTGACAAACAAACAAAACAAGCCTTAGGCAATCACCGCTGATACATAATCCTCCGATGGTATTTTATTCAAGAATTTCTTTTACTCCAGAATGATCTGACCTAGTCTATAACGCACAAGAATATCCAGCAGCTTCAACTACAGAAGACAAAATTTCGATTACATCAGTTACATATTCCGTACAGATTATTGTCTATCATTCAAGATGCATGATAGGCTCTAGGATTCTTGAAACATCTCCAGAGAAATTGATGACCTGCCATGCATGAGTTCATTATCATTGAGCACGGTCAATGCTGCACTTGTCTCATCCTGAACAAGCAGAGAAAACTAAATCAAAATCGTCAATTATATAGAAATATGGTCATTAAAACAAAGTCAATATACGAGTCCTCTGAAGAAAATGACGATGGAATTAGAGTTTTAATTACAAGATTTTATCCAAGAGGAATAAAGAAAAACAAATTTGATTGTTGGATTAGAGAACTCTCACCAAGCGGCGATTTATTAAATAATTATCGACAAGGAAAGTATAATTGGGAAGAATTCAAAATAGCCTTTCTATCAGAGATGAGGAATAATAAAGCTAGTTTAGAAAGAATACACGCATTAAATGCGCAAAATCAATCTACTGTCATAACTTTGCTGTGCTACGAAAGAGAGGGAGAGCATTGTCATAGACATATCGTAAGAGATACAATTGAAAAGCCACAGATTTTATAGGTACAACTACCCTGCATAGCCAAGCCTGCTAAGACTGCAACTACATTCGCTGACTCCTCCCCCGCTTTCTCAGACGAGAGTTCCCTGTTATTCTAGTGATATCTTCAAAATATGGAAAACTTCTGTTGACATAAAGACACAGTTAAGACAGACTGATGCGTTCAGTATTAAAAAATAACTCATTATTTATATGAATAATCTAAAGCTTGCGCGACAATAGATACAATTCATTATATTTCAGAATTGAAAATATTCTATCTAAACGGGAACTCATGTTCTCCTCACAAGAAAGGGCAATCCGTGAATGAAGGTCACATCCTGTATTGCAGTGGGTTAGTTGCTAACCTCATCAGCCCTCGTCGTTTAATTGTAGGAGGAGTAGTTATCATTAATTCCCTGCCATGATGTTCGAATAACTTATTCTTGTATGCGGAGAAAACCTCCAGTTAAAATCATCTTTATTCTGAAGATAGAATCGTTTTGTTTTACTACAACTTTAGATCTTCGTGGCAACGATGTTTCAGATTGTATCAGATAATCCAATCTATTATGGTGGAAGAACGAGCCCATGTCAGCCAATACAGAAATACCATTTTTACTTATTTGATCTATATAATTTACTATTGGTTTAACAATTGATACAGAAGATATAGAAGAACCAGATATGCATGTAACTAGCTGAATCTATAATCAAAAGAGAATCGTGCTTTTCATATTTTCTTACAACAATTTGAGCTATATGATATAACACGTATCTAGCCATGTCAGTAGTCTCATAGTGAGGAAGGGTAAGAATTATTTCATTTTTTCTTCAATTTGCCTTCTAGTACATTCGGAATAAATTTTTTTTTATACACAAATCCCAAGAGTAAGTAATATTAAACCAGGTCGGATCAAATTAATTATATCATGAAGGAAGAAAAGGAACAGTATGAAAATCTCCTTGTGCTAGAAGAAGACAGATACAATAATCTTTTAGAAATATGTAGAAAGTATAAAGAACAACAAGGTAAAGACAAAACACCGAAAGAGTACATACTAATGCTTATAGATTCTGCGCTTGGTAATAAGTAGGAATAGATTGAGATGTGTATAAATCTGAGTAAGCTAACACTATTTTTCCAACAAACTACAATAACCCTATCAACTTTTAATCCATTACAATCTAAATCCCCCCTTAATGATATACACCCCACCCTACAGGAGTAGCTAGCCTAACTCATTTCTTATCAGGAACCATTTCTTATCAAGACTGTTTATTGTCCTCTATGTAATTCTGCAGCTATTCTGAAACCCACGAGCAAGGACACAAAAAGATGAGCGACCGCAGTATGGACTTCTCTTTCTCTCACCTTAACCGAATGCCGTTATTAGTATCAGTCTTTTTCGTGTATCAAAGTCAGTGTAGACAACAGATATAACAAGTGGATTGAAGCGGTAACATGTAGAGAATGACAGCCATAAAAATAGGAGATAGGATTAAGTTGGTTAGCACAGACAATCCTTATACTAGATTAAAGCCCGGCGATTCTGGTGTAGTCTGGGATATTACGACATTTGGTTTGAGCAATGAGGAAACAAAGCAAATCTGGATTCATTGGGATGATGGTGGCAGTCTAGCCCTCATCGAAGGAAAAGACGAGTGGGAAATTATAGTGAGTGAATCTAAATAAGTGAACATTATAATTATTACAGTAACAATCTTGACATTAGTTTTCGGTATGTAGTTTGCTTTTGCACGACTACCCAGTCGGTAAATTCTCGTGACATCCTGGAAGGGGTATTTGCTAACAAGAAGGAAGACTGTTATCGGACATTCCATTAACAGTATCCATTAATGTATATAGATCTGTCTTTTTTTATCAGATCATGAGAAAGTTATCAGCACGGGTATAAGATAGAAGCTGACGACAAAGTCTTCTTTAGCTCTTTAAATCTAACCTCGTAATGCTGTCAATTAGTATAGAATTTCTACTCTTGAACTAATTTAAGAATGGCGTTTATTATCTTTCCGTGGTCAACATCAACTTCAGTTGTTACCAACAGGAGATGATCATTGTCTAAAGGTACTGTGATTCGCTTGATATTTTCATATTCTGCCATTGCATACTTTCCTCGTCCAATTTTTGATGCAAGTGTATAGCGTAATCCCCACCTAGCCAGTGCTTGCAAATTTGATCTTCTCGTTTCCTCTCGAGAGAGCAAATCTTTTACACCTTCGCGCTGTCCACCGTACAGAATCTCACCGGTATCGTCACATACACCAGCAAAACGAACCCTTGGGTCAAGAGCCATAACCTGTTGACATAGTTTTGAATAATCCATGAACATGGGATTATTAGGTGCGATTCTAATAAGCATTTAATCTTAGAACATCCCGTGTATTTTATATATTTTAAAAACAAACTCAATAATAATATAAGGATACTTCATCAAGCGACAAATAATAAGCCCCCTTTTCCATGACTTCCTAATCTGGTAGATTCTGCCTTCCTTACCAGACGGGAAAGAAATACATAGGTCTATCCATAAAGAAGCTGCAGTGTTTTAACCCAATCGTAAAATGATAACTTGTTTCTATACTTTTGGACTCTTCATCTACTTCCATAGGTGCTGTTAATATCTTACTTCTTAGTGTTGATGATTGCAAAACCACTTTGGTATCTTTGGGAAGGCAATGTCCTCCTATCCTTCTTTTGGCTCTA
>DAOM01000113.1 GCA_002501855.1 Candidatus Nitrosopolaris nunavutensis | reverse complement strand
TAGAGATATCTAGAATGCTTTCTGATGTTGGATTTAAGAATATGGAAAAAGACCTTTAGCTGTCCCCAGCAGGAGAGATAGCAAGAGCCAAAAGAGATAGCAAGATCTCCTAATCCTAGCATACAGAATTAAAATATGATTGTATTTTACTTCTAATATATTGGATGATTGCAAAAATGCGATAATATCCGAATTTGGTTCCATATTCGTTACGCTTCGGTGGCGGTGTCGATACAGTTTTCAAAATGGGCGTTAGTCTGATGGACCTCTATCTTAGTTAATTTTCGCTTATAATTAAGTATGAGCTTCATATTAGTTTGACTGCAGGCTTCTATCTTTAGTAGAGAGTATGATTATGCCGAGGATAATATAGCGCTTATACTTTTATATGTATTCACTATCTCTTCCTCTGCCCCAGTTGTTGTAGGAAGGATAAACAAAAGGTGAAATAAGAATCTTAATAGTATAATGATTATGATTATCGCAATAATTATCCAAATTATATTCAATAATCCCATATAACTTATAACCAGACCTTTTCAGCTGATTCGACAGATTCTTCTATTTCGAACGCCTTGCTTCTGCCCATAGTGTTGTTTTAATGCACATGATATTATATATACACTTCGACACAACATTTCAAACTATCGCATTTTTCGAACGATTGGTTGCAGTAGTTTACCTTAGGCGGTCTCCTCAAATCACGCAGTAATTGTATTTGATAATCGTGGAGTTGGAAATACAACAACCGGGATCAAACCATTTTCGATTCAGCAATTTGCAAATGACACCGCTGGTTTACTATATGCTCTGAAAATACAAAAAGTAGATGTTCTTGGATATTCTCTGGGTTCAGCTATAGCTCAACAGCTTACCGTTACGCATCCAGAAATGTAAAAATGGGCAGTGACCTTGTAGATAAAATTGTAAATCATATTCCTATCACCCCGCAGGAAGTAAAACTGGCTCTATCTTCGACCTTCGGATCAGGATGGATCAAATTGCATCCCAATTTTCTTGAAATCATTCCAAAAGCGGAAGATTTGTTTGCTGGTATTCCTCCTAACACTCGAATGTAGCAGGCTAAAGCAGTGCTAAGTTGGATGGCAACGAACTGGACAGGTGTTTGCAGTCATCTTCCAAAAATATCCAATCCTACCTTGGTCATAACTGGAAGCGATGATGTAATTGTGCCAACAGCCAATTCTTTAATTATTGCGGGAATCCCTGGAGCTTGGCTAGTACGATAAAAGATGCTGGTCATGCATTATTCGTGCAATATCCAGATGAAGTCAATAGAGTATTACAAACATTTCTTTCTAGCGCAGCAAACCTTGGTTGACGAGTATATTGTCTGGGGAGATCAGATCATCTTAGATTAGACTAGACTGACTATTTTTTTATTTATCATAAACTCTTTTTGGTATAATGTCTAGGATATGACGCCTATAGTGAATAATTACATAGACCTGCAATCATTTGCAACCATAGATCATAAAATTTCCCGATGCTCAAGTAATAAATGAGATATGGTGATTATGATATCATCATCCAATGGCAAACAAAGTAACCTCAAAAGAACTACAAGAAGGAAAAGAGGAATACACGATCTTAGATGTGCGGGAAGCTGATGAATTGGAAGAAGGCAAGATAGATGGAGCAGTAAATATTCCACTTGGACAGCTAATAAGAAAGGCAAGACATGGGGATATAGATGATCTTAAGAGAAAAAAAATTGTTACTTACTGCAACAGTGGATATAGAGGGAATATTGCAGCAGATGAATTAAACAAGCAAGGATTTGATACCATAACTATTGAAGGAGGCTATTCTGCTTGAAAAGACTATGGAAATAAAAAAAGAAGGATAGTAATAATGAGTGAAGTTTGGAATAACGTCTACAAATTAGACAGCGCTTTCTTTGGAGAGGAACCAAGCAACTTTGCCTTGCTTTGCATTAATCATATGGAAACCAACAATATAGAGAAAGTGTGGGAGCTAGGCGCAGGTCATGGTAGAGATACAATATTTTTTACAACAAATGGAATTGAAGTGGAAGCACTATACTATTCTGTCATTGCTGTTGAGATACTAGATAAAATAGCAAAGGAAAAACGACTCTAAACCTAATCATCTTAACAGTAGCAATTGGAAGGATAAAATTTCATCGTTTTAGCTTCAGAACGATAAGTTATAAACGCAATTCCTTCTGCACGCCACGTGGGTTGTTTCTTCCGTGGACCGGATATCGACAAGTTCTTCCCGTTCTAGACATGAAAGGATTAAAGAACGGGTCTACGCTCTATGGATAATGGAGAAAATGACGTATAATAGCCTAGCAGTGGCTATCGCCATAACTACTGGTATTATGCTGGCAACTTCAGGTGCTGCCTCGGTACTGGCCCAACAATATACTGCACCACCTGCTGCACCGAAGGCAGGAAACCCGAGCAGCAATTCGCCTATGAAATCAGGTAACACAACTTCCGCTGGTGGCATGATGAATAAAACAGCTGCAGGTAATGCGACAAAA
>DAOM01000034.1:9509-20062 GCA_002501855.1 Candidatus Nitrosopolaris nunavutensis | reverse complement strand
GGTAAAGAGATATCTTTCTTTGTTACTTTCTTTGATCTTGCAAACAATAAACCAAATCTTTTGCCATATGATTTTGTACTAATACAGGGTGAAAAACAACTTCAACGTATTCCAAGCATTGCTCAAGCTGGAATGAACGTTCAACATTATGTGTTTTCAAATTCTGATCCTACAACCATCAGAATTGAAAATGTTGGTGCCGCGAAATCATCAGATATCCAGTTTAATACTATAGTATTTGATAATCCTAATATTTCCTCAGCTGCTGCAAATCAGCTAGCAGCTGCTGCCAATAGACAATCCAACAATCCTTTCACAGCAAGTTATTCAACGATTATTTACATAGAGTATGCTGTCATATTTGGAATTCCTGCAGCTGTAGCGGCAACCGTCGTGATTGCGTATCGGCATAGATAATTAGTTTAAAACTTAGGTATAATCTGGTCGTTGAATGTATAAAAGTAAAGATACTCCACCATACGGATGTTTAATTTTTTTGTCCTATTGGTCGTGGTTGAAGAGCCTTTTCTTGTACTATACCGATGCAATTTTGCGAGATTCATGTGGTTTGAGTATATCCCAGAATGAGCCTAGAATTAACCCCATTAAACCCCAGAAAATACCAATAGTGAAAGCACCTGCAACTCTAAACGTCATAAGCAGATCCATTAATATTGTGATTTTATCAGGATTAGGTGGAAACAAAAGATATGTGCTACCCATTATAACTAAATACAACAATACTGGAATTGCGATGTTTTCTTTTGATCTAGAAGGCCTGTTAGTGTTCTTTACAAGTTTTTTTGTGTATAGAAGAGCAAGTGCCAAGATACTAAATCCAGAGATGGCTATAAATCCAACATACAAGCTCTCTCTGTAGTATATTGTATCTGGATTTCCCACAGCAGGTAGATTGGCTGGATATTTAAGAGTAGGAATCAAGAATAATGCAACGAACATAATACCCGTCAGAACAAGCGCTTTCTTTTTGTTGTTAGAACCAGGCAACGAATTCCTACTATATACAAAGACTATTCCAAATAATGCTGACAGCTGACAGCGATATGCCATATATAGTACTAGCAACTACCTTTCCCCCCTTTTGCCACATACGATAATGTAATTGTTGTACGGGATCAATATTTTCCCGGGAGGAAGGCCATGAAAACCAACCATCCATTCTCAAGAAGGCAAGTGTCTTACCGATGTATTTTTTTCGTAATCTCTTGCCATCCTTCCAGTATGCGTAAAGATATGGGCCATGCAATTGTTGGCAATCAGGATTACCACATCTAACCTGTTCCTGTCTGATTGTTGCATTCTCTGGAATTTCGTATTCATTATCTTTGTTCATTTTTATTCGATCGCTACCACTTCTGTTTTACACTTATTGTTATCGTACTTGATAGCCATGTTCTGTCAAGTAGGGCTTACGGATTACATTTGAAATGAGACCGTAGAGTCCTATGTTTTCCACCTTCAAAACAGTAAAACTAATTGGTAGGTAGCCAATTCTTATTGCAGATCTCAAGTCATACTTGATTCGCTGATCTGGATTAAAATCCAATTTCCTTATACCATTACATTCAGCAAGCCACCCTTTCACTATTACAAATGCCTGATCGTAGGACAATTTTTTGACATTCAAAGAGTAAGGTGCCAAAATACGCTAAAGTACAAATTTTCTATAATCCCCTAATGGAGTTCGAAGAAGTATTTCTATCCAGTCAGTGTTGCGATTGGTATTATTCTGATTATTGTCGTAGTGAGCGTAAATTCGCCTCCTATTAAATTGGACTTGAAAAGAAAAAAAGGCCATAGCTACAAGTAATAGATCAGATAGAAAATATTACGAATGATTTCCGAGAGTCTCATTCTGATCTTAACATAGGTACTATTACAACACCTGAAGAATTAATAAATAAGCAATTTGGTAATAGAAAATTAGAAGAAATGTTAGTTTAGAGACTGGTTTCTGAGTTAGCAGTGAGTAAATATCGGCAGGATAGATTAAAAATTCTATCTAACAATGACAGATTTATGAGATTGGTATTTGATATGCGGCGTGTATTTAATAATGGTTATGAGGAATTAATGAAATTTAGGCATTTATGATAATATTAATCATTTATCCTTGAGGATCGATCTCCTATAATGTTACTATTTAAGTGTCCGAGGCGATCGACTATCTTGATTCCAAACGTCAGATTGTGTTAATCCCTAATTTTCACTTCGGAACGGTTTGTATCCATGGCGTTCAATGCGCTTAGGATGCGTTGATTCCTTGATTTCGTGTTTTAGTGTAGAAGATCTATAGCTTTATGTTCAGATTGTAGAAAATTTTTTAGATATCGTTTGCTAGTCATCCTGTAGTATTGTGCATTCCGTTAGAAGGACCGAGAAAGAGCTTTCCTGTGGATGTCTAGTGCCATTAAAGTCAAACATGGCCGAAATTGAATTAGCCACCAAAGGCTTTGCATCAAAGGATTGGTTTCCAATTCGTCCCAGGTGTCAGTTATCTTCGATAAAACGCAGGATAGATGATTGGTCAGGTAGTGTGTGACTAGCTAACAGGTCATATATCTTGAAAATGAACGAATTACGGTTAACTTATTTGAGAAGCCGCGAGCACCTGGGAGAAAAAAGATAGAAGAATGGGAAGGTAGACTACTGTAACGAGATAAATAATGCAAATCTGACGGTCATCATGATCCCTTCTCTAATAATTATTGGACTTTTTAGAATTACGACCTTATTAATTGGTTTTTCATAAATAATGAGGGTACAAGCGAATATGAGAATCATTATATAACACGTCACACATCAAACAAAGGTCTCTATATAAGAACAGGGCAGAAGATGATATTATTAACACGGCAAGGATGGACCATTATGAGACTTTATTGACCATGTGATTTATCGTTAGGTGTTTGGAGAGTGTGGCTAGAAAATATCCAAAGACGATCATGAAGTTCTATAGCATCATTGTATAATATGCCTGCTTATTCTCAAAATTATGGTCAAACTTCGTATACATCTTAAATTGAAATTTATTAAGGAGATATGTATGTATATAAAATGGAGGATGTTAAAGTCTATCAGGATTCAAGAATTTTCTTCTAGATCTACAAGGTGACAACTATGTCTGAAGAAATTAAAGAAATCAAGAGAGTATATGCAGGGTTAGAGACACTATACCACACTTATTTTCCAAAATCAGATCCATCTTTAATTGATGATTTGCTGAGGCGTCTGCAAAAAAATCCCAACATTACTCCGATATATATGGTGGAAGTGTTCACAAAACCAGGCGTAAATCCTGAAGCAGCAAAAAAATATATCTTTGATAAAACCAGCATGGTTCCTGCAATCTACGAGAATGGAACACTTTTTGTAGCTAATCACAAACTAACCTTGGAGATTCTCAGAGAAATATCTAATTCTGATGATGTCTTAGAAGTAGCTGGCGAATATACTGGAAACATAACATCTACAGGATCATCCCACGTGCATTCAGATCATTGTCCTCTACGCAACCTTGACTACGCCTACTAGGAAAATCGTTGTGAAATCAAATTTATGTAGCTTTTAATACTTTTAATACGCAGGATTTTATTTAACATGCAAGGAAGATAATGTCATTAAATATTACAGAAAATGATCTCGTGCGGTAGGCATGGACGGAAGTTATTGCCAGTGTATGATCGGACCTGTGGCTGGTGCATTTCTTAGATACAAGATAGTTTCCTCTCCAATGATATTAGGAGCCATTCCAGTTAATGTATTATTTGTAGCGATAATGCTAAAGAATTTCAGCCTTAAAGGCAACGTATGCTTTAAAATGCTTAAGTGAATGTCAAAGCATACATCAGATAGCAAGGGCTTTTAACGATTTTCTTATAGTAACAGAATTGGTTATCACAGGAGCAGCATTCTCTCCATCTCACGATTCGCCTTGTAACGCTTTAACATTCTATTCCTTCAAAGTTGTTTAGATAGGAAGATTTGGCAAGATAAGAGATAGACTTGCCAAAGGGTTGTTGTTCGAAGCAACTACTATATATTTCGTAATACTAAGATGAGAACATAGAGATGTCAACTACTACTAAAACAACAATCACATTTCAAGAATTAGGACTGAGTCCTTTAATACTCAAAGCACTCAAAGAAAATGGATTTGAGGCCCCTTTTCCTATCCAAGAGGCTGCTATACCGTTACTTTTAAAAGGTGTAGATGTAATCGGTCAGGCTCACACAGGAACGGGCAAGACAGCAGCCTTTGCACTACCGATATTGACCAAGATTAAGATTAGGCGTAATGGTCCAATACAAGCACTGATACTTGTCCCGACACGAGAACTAGCTTTGCAAGTTACAAATGAAATTAATAAATTCGCAAAGTACACTGGAATTAGAACGGTTGCCATATACGGGGGACAAAGTATCGTCCTTCAATATAATCAGTTAAGAAGAGGCATACAAATAGTAGTCGCAACACCCGGTAGATTGATTGATCATGTAAAGCAGAATTCTATCCAGTTGGATGAGGTAAAGTTTGTCGTTCTTGACGAGGCAGATAGAATGCTCGATATGGGCTTTATTGATGATATAAAGTCCATATTGTTTTATGTAAGTGAAGACAGACAAACATGCCTGTTCTCTGCAACTATGCCACCAGAAATTATGAGAGTAGCTCAGGAATATATGCATGATGCTAAAGAGGTAATGTTGAATCAAGAAGAATTAAGTCTTGACACTATAGAGCAATCTTATCTTGTTGTTCCTGAAAGAGAAAAATTCAAACACCTTTGTAATTTCATTAAGAAAAGAGATAAGAAACAAACAATTGTTTTTGCTGCTACCAAACAAAGAACACAAAGACTTGCAAACGAACTAAAACAAGAGGGTTTTAAAGCAATCACAATCCATGGCGATCTTTCACAAAGGGAGAGAGACAATGCAATGCATAGATTCAAGAAAGGTGCTGATGACATACTGGTAGCAACCGATATTGCAGCAAGAGGTATTGATGTTCCAGCAGTAGGTCATGTTATCAATTACGATGTTCCAATTGAACCGTTGATGTACTTTCATAGAATTGGAAGAACTGCTCGAGCTGGTGCCACAGGTAAAGCCATATCTTTAGTATCACATGATAGGGTTGACGATTTTGGTAGAATTTTGAGGAAGACAGAACAACCAATACGGAGGCTTAATGAAGAGATGGGAATTGCAGTTCCTACTACTCAAAAGCGTCCAAATAATAGATATCAACCAAGACCAAGTTATTCGCCTAACAGCGGCCACAGAAGTCGTGGTGATTATGGCGGTAATAGAAATATGCGCAGTAATAGAGAACAGCGAGATGATAATCGCAGTAGTAGATATGGTAGAGACAATCGCAGTAGTAGATATGGTAGAGAACGGGGTAGAAGTTATTCCTAGCCGAAGAAATAAAATCAGTTATTTATCTCTTGGTGAAAATCTTGTGATTTGATAATCCTGGAGTACTACTAGCTGTGCTGTTAATCTGGTTAGCTAAAGAAGATAATGTTGTAGGGGGATGAAGAATAGATCCTGACATGGTTGTGTTTGTATTTTTAGTAGAGGATGTATTATTAGGAGAAGATGATGATGCAAACACTGTTGCCGTAAATAGTGATGATGAAGCTACTGCCATGGCTATGCCTAAAATCAATATTGCTGTTGTTGCTAATAAGATATTTCTCATAAAAGACGAATATAACATTCCTAATGTGTGGTGGGTGATGTTCGGAGGGTTAGGAGTTACTTCGTATATGTAATGGGGTTGAAGTAAATGACGCTAATAGATTTTAGACGATTATTTGGAATTTTATTTACTATGTTTATCCTGATCTTGGTATTTATTTATCTAATAGTTGTTATAGCTGAGAAGTTAAGTATAATCACAGCCTCAATTCTGATCATAATACCATTAGTTATTAGGTATGTATTTTACACTATAACTAAAATTTAGAAGTAAGCAAGAGCCCTATTCTACCTCATTTAACCCTCAAAGTGACGAACTAACCACCTCCGTAGCCTCAGTGCCTCCGGAAAATATACCATGATAGAATCATACATACATACATTATGGCAAACCTCCGCAGGTTTGGATATTACGGAGGTAATTTCTTGTCTGTTAGAGTCTGAGACTTTAGAGGAAAGTTCCGTAATAGCCCGCTAATTATATTAGTTATAGTAGAGTAGAATAAATAAAGCAGATTTGAGTTTAACCAGGATTGCTCACTCACCTTATACGCTTGTAGTTTGTGAAAAGCCTAATGCTGCAAGAAGAATAGCGCAAGCTCTAGGAACCTCGAGTTTCAAGGAAATATCTGCTTTAGAGATCGTAGGAAGAAGAGGACTGCCACCTGTATTTTCTGTTGTAGACCGTAATAATCAACACTTTGTGGTATGCTCAGCACTGGGTCACTTGTACGGTTTGGTGGATGTTAACAGGAACCGAAGTACGTATCCTGTGTTTGACGTTAAATGGATGCCAGTTTTAAATAAGAGAAATCGAAAAGGCCCAAAGACAGCCACAAGATCTGTACAGATCATAAAGTCGATATTCTTGCTTTCCCAAAAAGCTACAAGCTTTATTCATGCTTGTGATTATGATCAAGAAGGTGAAGTAATTGGTTATAATGTTCTCGAATATGCCTGTAAGAACAAATATGAAAGTTCACTAAGAGCTAAATTTTCAACTCTCACAGATGAAGAAATAAGAAATTCATTTGATAATCTGTTAAAACCAAGCAAAGGATTAGCTGAAGCTGGGAGATCTCGTCATATGATAGATTTTATTTATGGGGTTAACCTTTCCAGAGCCCTTACACAATCTTTTATGGTCAGTAACGATCGCAAAAGGTATTGTAACTTGTCAATAGGTAGGGTTCAGGGCCCGACTCTTGCTTTCGTGGTGGACCGGGAGATGGAGATCACACGACATGTCCCAGAACCGTATTGGAATATATCTGGAGAATTTGAAAAAAATGGACATATAATTAAGGTGCATTATTACCAGCAAAAAATAAGCACACTATCTGAAGCCACTTCAATAGTCAATGCCTGCACAAACGAAGACGGTAAGATTACCGGAATAGAAAATCAAAAGGTCACGTTCAAAGCTCCAACTCCTTTCAACCTCGGTGATCTGCAGAAGGAAGCATATAGGGTATTCAAATTTTCACCCAACTATACACTAACAATTGCAGAGAAACTATACATTGGTGCACTGATTTCTTATCCCAGGACATCTAGCCAAAAGCTCCCTACGTCAATAAACTACAAGAAAATTATCTCAGGTCTTTCCAAAATTCTTTTTCTTGTTGGCAGCAGTGGTACCTATACTAGCCTCGCTAAGAGCCTGCTTGCAAGAGACAATCTTTCTCCAAATGAAGGAAGCAAAACGGATCCCGCCCATCCAGCAATTTACCCAACAGGGGAGAAACCAAAAGGTAAACTTAAGGCTGTTGAAGTCAAATTATTCGATCTCATAATCAGAAGGTTTTTGACAACTTTTGGCGATCCAGCGATAAGTGGGCACACAACAGTCACGATTCTTGTTAAGGATAACTACGTTTTCAGAGCTGACGGAAAGAAAATGCTCTACGAGGGATGGATGTATTTTTACAAACCATATAATAATCGATCTGACATTGAAACTGATTTATCAGAGCTACATGAAGGTGACATACTGAGAAATGTGGTTGTAAGAATGGATGAGAGGTTTACCCAACCTCCTCCCAGATTCAATCAAGCCAGCTTACTGGAAGAAATGGAAAAAGAACAGATTGGCACTAAAGCAACAAGATCGGAGGTTATCAACACTCTCTTTAAGAGAAATTATATTAGTAGTACTAGTACTCATCAAAGAAAAAATAATGGAATAGGAGGAATTGAGGCTACGGGGGTTGGATTTGCAATAATACAATCAATGCGCAAATACATACCAAGTATAGTATCTACGAAGCTTACTAGATCTATGGAAGAACAACTAGAACAAATTGAGTCAGGCAAAGCCAAGAGTTCGCTTGTAATAGGTTACGCGATAAATAAAATAAAAGAAGCAGTAGTACCTTTCAAGGAAAAGGAGACTGAGATAGGCCGTCAAATAACTGATGCAGTAATAAGTACTCAGAATAAGCATCAGCAGAGGGTACTAGGGAATTGTCCTACGTGTAGTAAGGGAGTCCTAAAAATCATAAGATCGAGTGTAACAAAAAAAAGATTCGCAGGATGTTCTAATTATTCTTCTGGTGGATGTAAGGCAATCGCTCCACTACCACAGAAAGGATCAATAGAAACTATGGACAAGACCTGTGATCTATGCCGATGGCCAGTAGTCAAGACCGTCTTTGCAGGTCAGGCAAAACATCACTGGGAATTCTGTATTAATATGCAATGTCCGTCAAAAAAGCGACAGCAATAACCCCCCCTAAATAGAAATTCATTTTTAGAGACCAGATCGACAACGATCATCAGGCAAGGTGACTCTGTAACACCAGAGTTATTCGAACTTGAGTTAGATGCATGGTGGAACAAACATACATGCAAAGCCAATTACCACCAACCAAACCACCTGAACACCAAACCAATCGGTGTTCTTGCGTAACGGATAGAAAAACAAGGTTCGACTTGTATCAGAATCGTTCTAGAATAATGAAGTAGGTATTAAGACGTAATAAAGGGGCTTTGGCACTCGATCAAGAAGACTAAAACAAATACAACTAGCCCAGATGAGAATCATACTGTAGCCGAAAAACAGATCGGTTTCTTATGTGGCTGTATAAGTTCTCACGACGGGATAACAAGTTTGAATGTAGGTGATTAAAAGGTGTATCTATCTAGGATATTTGTTGAGAAGAATAATAGGTCATGGAAAGTATTACTACTGCAAGAGTTGACCCACGCCTTATGCATGTTTGCATTAGTTGGTATTCTAATCCGTCTGCAATCATTTGGTTGACTCCATATTATTATTGATATATTTCAAAGTTCAGGTGGCGATGCACCCGTTTGAAAAATACATAAGAATTAAATCTTAATCGTGACATCCACCTAGCGGTAAAATGCATATCCGCTGCATCTTCTAGATGAGCCAAAAGTGTGTTCCATAATCAGCTGTCCACCACGGCCAATCACATAAAGCTTGGAACTACCATGTTTGTCTTCATGCACATTGCCAGTAATATTGATTCGTTGACCATAGACATCTATGGATAGTATAGATTCTTCTGGATAGCCTTTCATGTAATCTGAAGTCATATCGATTTGTTCGCCATTGCATCTTATTATCAAATTAGACATCCACGATATTCTAAGACCGAATGAATGTTTTATACGCTCAATCACATTTTCAGGAGTAAAATCTTTGTTATCTCTGTATGTGTTGAAGAAAGTTACTTTAGTGCCTTGTCCATCAATGCCAAATAAATTTTGTATTTCTGGAGTTATTCCCTTAGTCTCTGGGTCACTAAAGCAAGCCTCCTCTTTGCCCTTTTCATTTTTCTCACTATATATTTGGAACCTATGAATAACACCGTCATGCAGAGAGTCCTGAGATACCACCTCCATTCTATTTGATAACAAGAAATAGAGTGACATACCAAGCCCTTTATGACCACAACTATAGGGATTTTCTTCTTTTAGTGATTCTGCTTTCTTTGCATCCAGAAATCTAGCTATCTTGTAATCATATTCCTTGGCTATACTTCGTCCTGAGTCCTGAATTGACCAAAGAATACCCCCACCTGGAAAATTAATATCAATCATATTAGGTATTGCATATGCATCAGACTGGCTGATATTATCGCTAATTATTTCCTGAGTAGTCGGCAGTGTTGAATCCATAGCATTTTGAAACGCTTCTGTTACTTCCTCTAATATGTCAGTCGCAGTTTTCTTTATTGCATCTAATGCACCCGCATCATCAAATCTCCACTTTTTACATTGTGATAATGGCATAGTCATTTTATTATTAATTAACTCCTATGCCAGCTAATGCTTTATGGAATACCGCATTAGCCATAGCCTCAGTCTTACCATTCTTTTTCTTATTATTACCCTCTAATTGTGGAAGTCTTTCCTTAAGTCCATGTAAATAACTTACTATCTTAATTAAGTACGGCATGTCATATTTCTCGACATCCTCTATCATGTAACCCTCTGGTTTCATTTGATAGATTACCTCATCGTCGTTATTAACTTGCGTGAAATGACACACGTCTTTTGGGAAATGACGCTCAGTTTGTGTGAGCTGATGCCTCTGTGCGGCACTTTTTGCCTCTTTAGTTTCCTCCAAATCTTTTTGGGGACGTAGTGGTATTGTCAAAGTCTGGTCAATGGATTGTATTCTCTCAGATAATGCTCCATGTGAAATAGTGGCTATGATAAATGAAAATACATTGACCAATAGTGGGAGCTTTTAAAAGATGGTTGTTGAATATCGACAAAGATGTAGATTAAAAGACGTTCATGGTGGTGAACCAAAAGACCGAATACAGGTTCATAACTGGTTAGTTAAT
>DAOM01000034.1:7639-9217 GCA_002501855.1 Candidatus Nitrosopolaris nunavutensis | reverse complement strand
AGTTAATCAATCAAATTCAAATCCTTGGATAAGAAAAGGATTTACTTCAGCACGTTACTTTAGACAAACGCCAGATCAAAAGAAATCAAAAGATTAGACCTGGATCCCATCCGACTCTCAATGTTGGCAATAAAAATGTCTTGTCATCTCATGTTCCATATCACAGGCACATCTTGTGCAGCGGTTGTACGATTCAGCTATTAACACGGCGTACGAGACCTATCGATCACATACATCCCTCTTCAATAAAGAAGTGTCAGAAAGGATCTTCCATAATCTCTTCGATCCGTTGTCAGAATGCTTCAAATATGTCAGAGACGGTCGATAGAGAATTTCAGAGACGTTATATCAAGGAAGCGGCACTGTCAATGAGATTCTCGAAATTAATAGTGGAGACTTGAAATCATTTGAAACTTAAACTTGAATTTGACTCTATAAAAGAACGATAGGAAACGTCAGGCGAAGAATTCGGGGGTGGCTAGATCCTAAATCCTTTACATAGAAAATGGAACATACAGAACCGCTATACAAATAGGCCAAAATTAGTGGCATTAAATTCGTAGATACAGTCTGGTAATCTAGACAATCTTTCCCTTGATAGTTCACCGTTAGCAAAAACCAAGACCCTGCATCTGTCGCACCTTAGCATCATATTCAAAGTATTAGTGGGTTTAAGAGTCGCAGGGTGATCACATAGAAGACAATAAACAGTCCTACGCAGAAATGGTGGCGGTGGAGATAGTTTTCGTTTCACATACTAAATAATTTCGCTATATATATAGAGATTAACCTTTTATTTTTCGTCTGACTTTGATTTCCAAATGTGTTTCTTATGCAATGATGGTTAAGAATGTCTATGCGTTACTGTAAGAGATACTCGCTCGGCAGAGGAGAAACCAACGATCTTTGTCACTATCAGTCGGTACGCCAATACAGACTTGGATGCCGTCTTCCTCCCGGGAGGGCGTTACACCTTATTTTTGTATTTTTTTATGAAAAGTTTTAAAAATTAATGTTACCTATGAGCGTGCGAATGGGGCCTCTTTAGTTTTAGTTTGACTTTTTGAAAAAACATGATTTGGCCAATCCGAAAGACCCGGGTAGGGAAAAAAATGACGTATTAAACTTAATATCGCAAGTACCAACTATCGACATTATCCTTTAGTGAGTAGTAACGTTGGAATAAATTTTACTGAATTATGGCCGCCACCATGGCAGCAGCCCAGGTGGATACGGCACAAGTTTCCTCGAAGGGGGCAGGTTGTCATAGGTGAAAAACAAGAAGACCTGATAACGATAGGATTTCTTGTCAAATTGAAGGAAAAGGCGATCATTCAAGACTAGGTATTCGAAATTGGCAGTAGCATCAAAAACTAAGCGAAAATTCAACTTCAACCCTCATATCCTCTCAATAGCTCAATTTCCGCTCAATCGACCGTTAGAATCGGCAACATATGAGAAGCTCGGTGATCGAGCTTAACCTAACTTAGCTTTTATGCCAGCTCGTCAGGGGAAAAAACTATCAATCTCTCAATCTGCACGCCAATATAGACAAATGTTTGTGGCCTTCCTCCCGGG
>DAOM01000034.1:4656-7456 GCA_002501855.1 Candidatus Nitrosopolaris nunavutensis | reverse complement strand
GGAGGGACGGAGGCTACGGAGGTAATCTCGATATCGGAAGGAGATGCAAGCAAAACAAAAAAAACATTGATTAAATTACGAGAAGGCAGGTGTTTAATGTCGATGTTATTTCTGGGCGCTGGAGCTTCAAATGCATTTGGTATAGGTCAATAAAGGGATTTCACGCCAAAAGTAGATGAAATACTTGATAGTAATGGCTATTCTGATCTTAGAAAACATATCCATGCAGTATTTGAGAGAAGCTAACAACGATTCGGCATATTTCGTCGACGAATATGAGATAGATATGAAGGTTATTATTTCAGTTTTGGATGCAATTGTAAATCCAACTCAAAAATTAAGGGACTTAGGTCCATCTATGATATACATGAGTGAATTAGCAGACAATCCTTATTCAGGAGAAACACCAACAATGAGTGAACTACATATCATCAAAAAAAGTATAGAGGATTTAATTATCAACTCGTGCAACAACTTCGATTTCGAAAGGGCAAAAGAATACTACAGATCTTTACTTAATTTTGAAAACTCAGTCACGATTTTCTATGTCAATGCAAAAAATGAACATCCACGTATTCCCATATTTTCTCATACTGTTACAACCAATTATGATTTAGTACTTGAAAGATACTATAAGGAATGTGATACAGACAGGACACTCCCAGCCAAATACTTCCTTCGCAGAGGTTTTACTAGACCATATGATGAAGCTGAACCCGAGTTAAGGATTGGAGAAATGGGCCAAAAATTAGTATTAGTTGAGAATAATGGTTTGTTTTAATGAGGCCGATAACACTAACATCAAAAGTTTAGGGACTGCCGTTAACGTACATGGCTACCAATACGCTGATTGGAAGATGTAGACATGAAGGAAGTAGCTCAATGGAGACGCAAGAAGAATTTGAGGAGGATATGGATTATCTATATGATGTAGACTTCGAGTAATGGTCATTAGATTCCTTTTCTGTTATCTTAGAATATATAGTCATGTCTAGACTAGACTAGACCTAGAGCTGACGAAGTTGCGTAAGGATTCAAAAAACTTGATTGGTTGTTGATGATGTAGTATTATTATCATCGTATATACAGTCTTGCCGATGGGAAGGATCGTTATTCTCTACTTCACGAGCTTTCAAATCATCACAGGGACTATGATCTATGTTATTAGTCAGTCGCTTGAGCCGCTAGTAGGCGATTTGATGTGGTGACAAATATTAACGAGTTGTCACTTATGGCAAAGAAACTCCGGTAGCTTTTAATTGACTCATTACATATCTGACGTGCGCAGGCGATACCCTATCTATAGTTTTATCTTTTGTGTCGTATAACATTGCATTTATGAGTCCCGCTATCATGTCCGCATCATAAAAAGCAGTTGATTGTGAGAGCAATTCTGCTACTTTCGATATGTCAGCGCCATTAGCTATCTTTCCACTTGTAATTAATCCTCCAAATTTTTGTACTGATTCATACACTCCGATGTTGTATGCTATAAATGCAATTTTCTCAGGCGGTAGAACATCATCAATGGATTCCATTATTATCTTAAATAGTCATTCCGAAGATAATAATTTAGTTATAGTTATACATGCAGAAAGTATATAGTTAACATATCAGGACTGCAGCAAATATGAGCTTATTCCACTACGAATGCTCGTTATTTGGACGATTTTGATACAGTAATTATGATATATTCTTGCCTCTGCCTAATAAATAATAATGTATTCGTCATGCGGCTAGCTGGTGACATGCAATTATAGCAGTTTCGGGACACATGAGACTTTATCGTGGAAAAAGTAGATTCCAAAAAGCGTAGTAAAATACATTAAAATCCATTAAACCTGATCTACTGATTAAGAACGTAAATGTAGTAAGCCTTGGCTAAATCAGAAAAATAAAGTTGCTCAGGTTTCATGAGCCGCTATATATTCTGCAAATTTCTGTATAAGTAAAGTTGGGCTATCCATGTGCTGAAACGTCATATGTTCAAGTATATCCTCCTTGGTTTTAAAGCCCGTTCCGGAAGCACAAACAGGGCAGTTCATCTGATAAAAGTCATTAATACTTGCGATATTTAATGATTTTCAGATTCTGATAGAGTCCGATATCATTTTTTGCCGTGGTTTCTTAGGTTAGAAACCCTAATCTCAATCCTTGTTCGCTACATTTAACTAGTCGGGTTCGTTCCCTTTCAAATATAATACTTGGCTAAAAAAACATTCCACTTAGGAAATTCTTCGTTATTTAAATAATATTTTTTTATATTAGACACAACCTATATTTCTATGAATAAGAAAGGGATGAATAAATCTGACCTGATCACTCCCCCGATTCGAAGTAGAAAAGTAGCTGTCATTACTGCCTGTGTTGTAATTTTTCTCGTTGTAGTGGATTTGCTAATGACGCGTCAGATTGTACCCTATAACAACACTTCGGAAACTGTCATGTTCATACTTACTGTAGTTGTTGCTTATGGAGTAGGATCTTGGATTCTTTTAGGATATACTAAGCAAGCAATTAGCGGACTTAGAGCGAAATCTCACTTCATTAATATAATGTATTGGGCAGTAACGATAATTCAGTTTTGCTTATTAGCAATTTTGATATTCGTGATATTTAATAACAGCAGCAGAATTCCAGTCTTATCAGTTTATCTGATTAGTTCCTTCTCAGCCTTAAGTATTATTGGAATAATCAGTTTCAAATTCTTTTCATGGTACAGCCGAGGTAAAAGAAATGTCATGGTCTTGTTTTTTGGTATTGCTACTGCAACGTTTGGCTTTTCAATATTGGAAGATGC
>DAOM01000034.1:0-4393 GCA_002501855.1 Candidatus Nitrosopolaris nunavutensis | reverse complement strand
ATTCCTCAGTCATCCTTTCTGTATATAACTGATAAAAAATATCATGCCGAAATACAATATAAAGTAGTAAATTCGCATACAACTACACTGTGGATCCTACCAAGTTCACTGACGTCGCTCAAGAACAGCCTTGATTACCTAACAGTATTTCCTTATTTATTCACATGGCTGGCTGTTGCGACGCTTTTACGTCAGTATTACCAAACGATCAGAATAGGAAAACTCCCTCTTAAATTTTGGATCATTCTATCTATTCCCATGGCACTCTATCTAATTGGAAGTGGTTTGATATTTCATGCGTACGATCCATATCGATTTTACTTCAGAATTCTATTCAGGGCTGGTACGATAGGCAGTAGTGTGCTATTTGGTCTTGCTTTTTATCTTATCACAAGAAGAACAGGAGAGGCAGTGAATGTAACTGCTGAAAAGGTGAAAGATTATCTTACTATTTCTTCGATAGGAGTTATTCTAATTGGTATTTCATTTTCCACTTCTGCGCTACAGCAAACTTATGGGGTGGCAGCTCATTCCTTAGTATTGTTAGCTTCGTATTTGTTTACAGTAGGTTTATACTCTTCGGCAATAGCAGTATCACAAGATAGTTCTTTAAGAACATCGATTCGAGCTTCTCTGTTAGAGCTAGTAGATAATATTGGAACAGCCCAGATGGAGCAGGAAATAGAGAAGAGAGTTCTAAAGGTTGCGAGAGAACAACAAGAGGTTCTGAGAGAACGCAGTGAAATTGAATCTTCTCTTACAGAAAGAGATATGAAAGAATATTTGGAGCAGGTAATAAAAGAGGTCAAGAAAGAAGGCCCAACATCATGAATAGGGACTAGAGATAGCGGTATCAGGTAATGACAAGAAAAACGATATTTTATTTTGAACAAGAACTGTCTTTACAGCGTTTGTCTAACCTGTAACTTGTTAAGGATAATACTTTCAACTTGCCTCTTTGAGTAATTGCTATAACTGAAGATTCATTCCCGTCAGTGCTTACGAAAAAATACTGATTACAATTTTTAATTTTTTGTACTCTGCTTAATTACGTGAAGGGCGGCATATGACCTAGTAGACGTACTTATATTCTTCAATAATATCTATCTAGGTTACCATTATTACCTGATACATTTATTGTTCTTCTATTTTTCTTGTCATTATTTTCGTGTCCTCTCATATCTACATCTGTGGCTTTTCTTACCATCTTTAGAGTGCTGGCATCATGAGTTTCTGAAAGATATATAGTATATATCAACGCTGTATCTTTTCGTTCAGTTTTTCTTATTGTTCTACCTATTCTTTGTACTATTTGGTTCATATTAGATGATGTTGCTAATATTATTGCCACTCTGACTTCCGGTACGTCATAGCCTATTTCTAATGTATGTACTGAGAGCAGTGGAAAGAATTCTTTTCCCCATTGTGCCAGTATTTTTTGTCTCTCTGTTGATTTCAGTTTGCTCTCAATTAGCATGGATTCTATTCCTTTATTTTGTCGTAACATTTCCTTTAGTTTTTGTATGGATTCTATAGTTTCACTAAATACCATAATCCTCTCAGAAGAATGTTTTGTTGCTATAATATCTACTGCTGCTAATAGTTTATTTTTAGCACAATTAATCAGATTCTTTCTCTCCTTAACATTTGCAAACCATGCTCTTGCTAGTCCAGCTGTACGTCCTCCTGTTCTTAACAGAGAGGATATACATTTAGGATCAGAAGTATTAAGATACATGGAGATATTTCTGATTTTGGCAGAGCATTCGTCATAGATCTTTTTTTCATCATATGTTAGATCAGCTTTTATTGGAATAACAACAGGTCTTGCTAATCTTTTATCTTTCACAGCATCTTTTATCATATATCTTCTGACAGGTGGCAGCAATGAGAGAATTGTATTGTATTTAGGATCTTGTTCATCTATTGTTGCGGTTAAGCCTAGTAATGCTTTTTTAGGATCTGCTGCTGTTACAAAATCAAATACCTTTCTTAAAGTTGTAGCAGTGTCACTTACCAGATGTACTTCATCAAATATGATCATGTTGGAGTTATTAATTAGATCAAGATTGCTAATTGTGCTCTGGTATGTGCTTATTGTTATTTCACGTACTTCTTTACGTTCTCCAAAATATGCTCCTATTCTCTCTTGAGGAATACCATAGCTTGTTAGTCTGTTAATATTCTGCTGTACTAGGATAATTCGCGGTACAAGAAAGAGGATATTGAATGAATTATTATTTATATTAGAAACGTTATTGCCTTCGTTATGTAATAGTGCTTCACATGCTCTTTTTGCACATTCAAAAGCTATTTCTGTTTTACCGGTGCCAGTACTGTATATTATCGAACCTTTATAGCCATTTGTTATCCATGCATCAACGGCCTCAGTCTGATCCTTTGTAAGTTTAAATGGAAATTTTAGTGAGGAAATTGCTGAGATTATTGGCGGTGGAGATGTTGGTGAAGATGCTCTCGTGCTCGGTTTTGAGTTCAACATGCTGTAATATCCTATCACAATATAAACATGTCCGGTTGAAAAATATTATTTGTTAAGACATTTCGCAACTTGAGACTTCTTTAGTTAGTCTTCAAGTTATTAGAGAACAAAAACACGAATAAAGATGGAGTAGGCTAGAAAATGGTACAATTTGGATTTAAAATCCCTCATATCTTGATAGTTATTTGCGCTATGTTAGCCGCTGCATTAGCTGACAAAGCGTTAAATGGACCACTCACTTTCTTGCGCATTCAATTCTTAGAGCATGATTTTATTAAAACTAAATATCAATCAGGACCAATCTTCACCAATGTCTTTCCAAAGTTCTCGCCATTGAAGAGAGCCATGAGTGTGCGTAAAAATAAACCGACACGGGCAGGGTTTGCAGCAGAACTTCGTTGTCTGTATGTTCTCTGGGGTTTTAATCTTCTAAATGGTAACTTTCGCTGGTTGGTATATAATCTGTAGTCCTAGTCAATATTCGGGGTCTTAATCCTCGTATAGCTAACAACTAAGCAATCCAAAAATGGATTATGCCTATCCTGTACGCAATCATAAAGTCTAATATAAGAACATGAGGAGTACAATGTAATGCAATCCATCTTTTTTTGGATTATTATTGTTGATATCTGACGTTATGCGCCTATATCCGTTCTTAGTTTGTTTCCATAGAATGCATGCGTATCTCTGATCTCAAATTTGTAAATATAGCAGAATTCTTCTAAGAGTATTCTGTACACGTTTCCTAGAAATTGGGAGAATTTATAGCCATGTTGAATTGAATTGTATTGTATTATTAACACCTCATTATCCGTATTTGCTGGACTCTTGCTATAGCAAAAGATTTAATCAACTCAAAATATGCTTCAAGACTAGGTTTTCCATGCAGAAGAATAGATGCTCTTTGTATGTGGTGACGATTTCTTCTGATGCTTTAATTATTTCTTCTCTGGTGTATGACTAAATGTAGTAATTTGTAACTATTATTAAATGCAATAATTCCATGCGACAATGATAAGAAGTAGAAGAATAATTGAATATTCGTAGAAATTTATAAATGTCACCTCTCATTAAAGACGTACTAGCGTGATTGATGAATTTACTAACAGTGCAGGAGTCAGAGAAGAGGAAACACATTCAGATAAACCAAAGAAAAGCCAAAGTATCACTTTTAGATTAGATTCTCATACAATAGATGAACTACAGCGTGAAGCAGATCAAAATCAGATATCACTCAATGTTTTGGTAAACCAGGTCCTGAAAAGATATTCTGATTGGGATAGATATGAAAATAGAATTGGCATGATGCCTGTACCCAAAGCGATGCTAACTTCTTTAATTGATAAAGCAGTAGATATGGCTAAGAAGAATGGAATAAAGGAAGAAGATATTGAACGTGTCAGAGACCAAATAATAAAACAAGCTGCTGAGATTGCATTTAATATAATTAAGGATGCTGTGTTGTTTATGAAAAAGCAATATAATCTCTGGGTTGTTCTTGCAGTATTGCAGGAGTATATGAAAGTATCAGGCATAAACTCAGACCATAGAATAGAAGGCGGAAGAAAACATGTATTTGTAATCCAGCATGAACTAGGTGAGAATTGGTCACTCTTTACAAAAGAGCTGTTAGAATTGATATTTGAAAACCTAGCTAAAGTTAGAGCTCAAGTTAATATTACTGCAAAAATGACTGTAGCTGAAGTTATTCTTTAACTACCCAACAATATTGATAATTATCTAGAAAAATGTGAGGGATAACATTCATAAAAATTATAAAATTCTCAGTGCACTGCATACATACTAGTTAAGTATCTGCTTACCTTACTTGGTCTATTACAATAATAATGGCTCACGTTTCGAAATCCGGTCATAATAAAAGGGGACGAGTAA
>DAOM01000200.1 GCA_002501855.1 Candidatus Nitrosopolaris nunavutensis | reverse complement strand
ATCTGTCTTCTGTCATCAAGTGCTTCATCTAATCGCAATAATACGTCAGCCTCAGCTGCATTTAACTCGTCAAGGTACAAGAGACCACCGTGTCGCATAGATTTCACGAGTATCCCTTCCACAAAACTAATTTGCCCTTTTTCCAGAGTCTTTGAACCAATAAGATGAGATTCTCTAGTACGGAGGCTAAAATTTACGGAGTATAACTCCTTTTTTAACTCTGAGGCAAACTTCCTTACAAGGGTTGTTTTGCCAGTACCCTTTGGCCCTATAATCAGTGCAAAGAGTCCTGCTTGGTGGGCCTTAGTCAATATATCGATAGAGTTATTCCAATCGAGATAATTGACTTCCATCATCTTACTCGTCATCTGTACAGTCTTGATAATCTCTTTACATAAAAACCAATAGTTGCAAGTGGACCGGGTCTCATCCGATTAACATCGAGATCCAATGGTGAGTTTCTTATTGTTAAGGTAGTCAGTAAGAAGAACTTTATCGATTGTTGTTGGATTTATGTAATAGGATCTGCCTTTAACATATCTTTCCATTTCGTTAACATATCTCAACAACGAATCTTCTTCACTGATCATGACCGTATCTATTTCAATTCCCATCCTGTGACACTTTTTTGCTTCGAGGATCGTTTTCTCTCCGATATATTGATCAACTTGTCTGTACCGATAACACAGGTAAACAAGCTGTCCTGCTGCAAAATCAAGATTGAAATCAAGTGCCTCCTTACCTGGTATATAGAAATGAGAATATGGTCTTTGTGATAAAATTTTATCCTGTTCTTTTTTATCATCTATGAAACATGCGCTCGGATGGCCGTCGGTTATGAGCACTATTCGTTTGTTTAAAGCGCCATCTTTCTGAAGTATTTTGCTTGCCAATCTAAATGCTGACTGATAATTTGTGTAATGTAAAAAGTCAGAGCCAGGTTCAAATGTCTTTAGATAGGGTATGTCATTAGGGGCGACCTTCGATGCAAGAGCGCCAAAACCAACGATGGAGATGGAATCGGACGGGAAAAACTTTTGGTTTAGTAAAAAAAGACTCCATAGAGCTCTTTTTGCTGCTTCTATCCGACTCATGTCACCAAACATCGAAGAATAACGCATGGTTGAACTTAAATCGATACAATAAACAACAGCCGCTCGAACGTCTTGCAGCGTCTCATACTCTTCTAGATCATCCTCTTCGACATCTAATGGGATTTTAAGCGAAGAACTGTTCTTCGCAAGTCTATGCACAGTATTTAATAGTGACTTTGGAACGTTTACAAGTCTAATATCATCGCCTCGCTCATAGCTCCTAGTTGAATCCAAAGCTATTCCTCCTCTACCTAAACTAGTCGTTTCGTGCACCCCTAAATCACCAGTTTTTAGGGCTCTCATGACGTCGCTTAAGATTTTACCGCCGATGTTTATGAATCCCTTGCTAGTCAGCCATTTATTGGAGTCCTTCAGATATCCTTTCTGCATTAACTGCGCAACAATAGGAGTCCCGGAAACCGGCGTTCCGTCTCCCTTGATATCTGTTTCCTGTCCTCTGGCCTCCTTATTTCCTGTACTGTCTCTTTGTTCATGTTGTTGCTGCGCTGATATATCTTGCAATGATCGTTCAAGGTCTTGAATAGTCGGAGTTTTTTCCCTTAGGACCTCTCTGCCAATCACCTTCAACATCTTGTCAAGCAGATCGTTTGCTGCATTCTTCTCTTCATGCAGTGTCTGATGTTTGTTGCCAAGGTTCTCCGCCGCAAAATAAACAAATTTTTTTGTGTTAGGATTAATATTACTGGGCTTATTGAATGGCACCATAGCTGTCGTCCTTTCTATCTAACAATGGTGGTTGCACCCACCTTAGACCTTCTAAGATAACTTCAGTAACCGCTGCAGTAAATTCTCCGTTCATGTCTTCTCTAATGCATACAGTCTCCCTCCTTATTCCAAGATTTTCTGCGATTTCAACAAATTTTTTCTGCTCATTCTCTATAACAAAAATTGTCTCCTTTACAACTTGTTTTAACTCAGGGAACAATTCTAACTGCGATTCATAATCCAAAGAGTTGGATTTGTTACTACCTAGGGTAACTTGTGACACTAAGAATGTCTTATTCTTTGTGAATTCATTTTTCAGTTTTGCTAATTGTTCGACGGATAATTTTTGAATATATTCAAGTGAAACTTCCCTTATGGCATTGTCAATTATTGAGTTCAATACATTGATCCTTGTTTCGAGGGTATCTTCTATCTCTGTTAGCTCAAATTTAACCGATTGGTGAATACTATGAATGTCACAAAATCGCGGTATCGCCTTCACAAATTGAGATATTGATCTTGTTCGTTCAGCCTCACCAACCAACAATTCTGTAGAATGAATCGCAACCCTAACGCTGACGCCTTTATCATGATTAATACCATGATGGGTTCTGGCTAACTCCATTATCTTTGCTACTGTCCGAAGCATAAAAACAGGTAGAAATACATTCCCTGCATCTGCGATTCTTGCCTCTTGAATAATGATGAGCATCTCGTCAAGAGTATTTCTTGGATAGTGTGTGTTTACGTGACTACGTAATCTATCAAACAATGGCTCGATTATCTTGCCCGAGTGAGTGTAGTCGACTGGATTTGCTGTAGCCATAATCTTTACATCCGGTTTAAAGACCACTGGATATGACCCAGTCGTGAATTTACCTTCCTGTAGAACGCTTAGTAATGCGACTTGTTTTCGAGGATCGAGGACCGGAAGTTCGTCAATACACAGAATTCCGTGTCGGGCTTGCAACAATTGACCAGAGGAGTATGATTCGATATCATACAGTTCAACGCCTTTCTTAGCAATTTTAATAGCATCAATTTGCCCGACTAAATCCTTTACCGAAATGTCAGGAGTAGCCAAGATGTATCTGTATCTTTGTGAACCTTCAATCCAATTGATTTTTGTCTCCAGCTTGTTGTTCCTGATTATTTCCTCACATTCTTTCGAGACTGTAAATTCCGGAGAAGTGCGAACAACTTCAGCATCATTCAGGATATTGATCATTTGTTCCTCAGGAATTGAGGTGGGAATATCGTTTGTAATGCTTCCTTGGACTACTGGGGCAAGTGATAGCAAGCTCTCTGCAATGCATTCTGCAATTTTAGTTTTTGCTTGTCCAATCTGCCCGACAAAAAGAATATCATGCCCGGCCAGAATTGCCCTGTTTACCGCCGGAATAACATCTTCATTATATCCGATAATACCAGGGTAAGGATATTCGTGGTTTTTCAATTTTGTAATGAGGTTGCCACGCAGCTGCCTCTCTACTGTAACATGCTTGTAATTAATTCCTAAAAGGTCTCCTAAGGTTTGGATTTGAGAATAATCTTCAGGGACTCCTGCCATTATTTCGATGTACTTCGGTTTCGAGACGTATGAGCGATGGATGAATTCTTCAATAGTGTTAGAACTCATGAGTTATCAAGCTACAATAGTAAGCAAGTTAAATATTTGACACAGATGGTTGAACATACGTCGACACGCACTCGATATACAATACAGCTACTAAATTACTATACGAAAATGCTGTTCTGTCGGCCAGCCGTGCAATGCACATTAATTTCCTGCCTATTACGTGGCAAAAACCCTATCGAAATATTCAGACTGTTCTTGGGTAAGGTCATTTGCTTCGCCCTCTATTACGTTGGCTATGTTCTTGGCAAGTCTTTTCTTGTACTCGAGTTGCATCTGGCGTGCAATTTGAATTCGCTGAGCCTGAGGTGATCCAGCGCCATGCATTGATTCAGTCAAATATCCTACTGCGTTTCTTCCGAGTGTCATGTTTTCAATTAATCGCAATATTCTTACCCTATTTTCAGTAGAGACACCCTTTCTCCCTTTGAGGTATTTCTCTAATAGAGGACCGGTTTCGGGACTTCTAAAGTCCTTCTCAGATGGCATCGTTACCATCAAACCGCCCGCAATATCTTGTGCGAGCCTGCTAATTTCGTATGGAAACCGGGTGACATTGTGCTTACAAACATTTGCCAGCATATCGTCATTCTGATAATTACCGGAAGTGGTTTTGTGTGCTTGGTACGAAGAAGCAATTCCTGCAGCAAAAATTGTCTCATTTAAGTGAGTCATCTCGACTAGCTTGTCTTTGATGTGAGATGCGTTCGCCACTCCATTATAATCCGCGATGGCAGCTGCCGCACCGATTAGAACATCTCCAAGACCGGTTTTGCATACATAGCTTCTTCTATGATAACATGTGAATCGTTCAACGAGCATGGACGCAAATTCAACTTCTCCTTGCATAAAAATTAATTCGTTAGGGATGAATACGTTGTCGAGAATGATCATCGCTTCCTGGCCAGAGAATTTGGCGTTGCCTGCATCTAGGTCCCCGTCTTCCATACTTCTTGTATCGCATGATTGCCTGCCGTAAATGTAGGTAATACCTTTTGCGTCAGTCGGTATCGCACCGACAATGGCATATTCTTTATCTTCTGGTCTAAGTCTCATGGTTGGCATTACTATAATCCAATGAGAGTTAATACAACCTGTCTGATGTGCTTTGGCGCCTGTGATGTATATGCCCTTTTCGTCCCTTTTTACCACATGGACGAACATGTCAGGGTCCTCTTGTTGTGACGGTGATAGACTGCGATCTCCTTTTACGTCTGTCATCGCACCTCCTATCATAAAGTTCTCCTTTTGGAGCATTTTTATGAACTCAATCAAGCGCTTGTGATAGACAGTGCTATATTTGACGTCTATTTCAAAGGTCGTCGAATACAATGAATTTAGCGCGTCCATTCCTACACATCGTTGGAAGCAGGTGGCCGTTAGCTGCCCGAGCTTTCTCTGCATCTTATTTTGGTTAACCAAATCCATAGTGTTTTCTGCAATATGTAAGAATCTGTTTACTCTTGTCCCGCTAATGGATGACTGTGCAGAGGCAATTTCAGAGTCTCGATCCGCGACATCATAAGTTTCTGCAACCGCGTTGATAGATGGCCTAATCAAGGGATGGTCCACAGGCTCCTTTACCAATTCGCCAAACAGGTAAACTCTTAAACTTCTGCCTCTGAGACTTTGAATATATTCTGCCCCATTTCGGATAGGCATACTAATTATATTAATGATAATGATATTATTTATATCTTGTTAGAAGTTTTTTGTTTAAAAGCTCTG
>DAOM01000318.1:1299-12277 GCA_002501855.1 Candidatus Nitrosopolaris nunavutensis | reverse complement strand
ATGTGTATAAGAGACAGAGGATATACACTTCCTAGCAGAAATCTAACGCAAGTCTGTAAGTGAATTTGTTACCTATGTGTGTAAGTACAACACCTAGGTATTGAGCCGCCAAAGGGTATCTTACTTTTCGGTCCCCCTAGTACGGCTAAAACTCTATTAGCAAAAGCCATTTCGAATTAAACAGGTGCAAGATTTTATTCTATTGATGGACCAGAGTTAATAACCAAAGCAAATTATGGTGAACCAGAAGAAAAGCTTAGAGAGATATTTCAACAGGCAAAAGAAAATGCTCCTTCAATAATTTTTATAGATGAAGTCGATAGCATAGCTCCTAACAGAGAGATTACAGCTACAAACCATCCAATACATAGAGTAGTATCTCAGCTATTGACTCTTATGGATGGTATGTCCTCTCGCGGACGAGTAATAGTAATTGGTAGCACCAATAGACCAGACGCGATAGATCCTGCTTTCCGAAGAACCGGAAGATTTGATAGAGAGATTGAGATTAAGGCTCCAGATAGTAAGGGTAGACTGGATACACTTCGTATACATACAAGAAAGATGCAGCTAGCGAAGGATGTATCTTTGGAAAAGCTAGCAGAAATGTGCCATGGTTTCGTTGGAGCAGACTTACAAGGATTAGCCAATGAAGCTGGCATGCATGCGGTAGCGAGACAGAGGATCAGTGAGGATAAAGATAACTATGTTAACATGAATGTTAATAATAATATCAATTACTCAACTAAGAGAAATAATAACAAAATTGATGATATTACTATAACGATGGAAGATTTTATGTATGCCATCAAAACGATAAAACCTTCCGCTATGAGACAGATAGCTCCAGTACAAACTTCAGATGTTAGATTGGAAGATGTAGGTATTCCTGAAAATATAAAGCAGGAAGTACGAGATAGTATAGAATGACCATTAAGGTTTCCTGAATTATTTAAGGCTGCTGGTATAACTCCTCCAAAAGGAATTCTAATTCATGGCCTGTCGGGTACAGGTAAGACTTTGTTGGCGAAGGCAATAGCCAATGAATACAAAACCAATTTTATTAGCATTAAGGGGCCGGAATTAATTGGAAAATGGATCGGTGAATCTGAGAAAGCCATTCGACAAGTCTTTGCAAAGGCAAAAGAGGTTTCGCCTTGTATAATATTTTTTGATGAATTTGATGCAATTGGAGCGTAAATATCAGATCCTGAGAGAGGAGACTATTCTACCATGGAGAGAATGAGAGGCCAATTGCTGACTGAAATGGATGGATTTGAAGAATTAAAAAATGTAGTAGTACTGCAGCAACAAATAATCCAAATATTATTCATCCAGCGTTATTAAGACCTGGCAGGTTTGACAAAGTATTATACATTCCACCACCTGATAAGGATGCAAGACTAAATATTCTAAAGATTCATACAAAAAGAAAAAAATTGGCAGAAGACGTGGAATTGGAACACTTGGCAGATGTCTCAAATGGTTTTGTGGGTGCGGATTTACAAGCACTAGTTAAAGAGGCAGCCATGTTCTCGTTAAGAGAATATTTGATAAAACATGAAGAAAACTCCGAATTTGAAAATAATATTGCTGAGCTAAACATTCTCCACATGAGACACTTTGAGCAAGCAAAAGAAAAAATAAACCTTCGTAAGGGAGTAAAAAACCATGTCGATGCATATGTGTAGTATATAGGTGGAAAGAAATGGTGAAAGATGTAGACATATCTAGAAAAACTCATCCTGAATCAGACTCCATGGATGATGCTATAGAGGTGCCTGCAGAATATTATTGGGGTGCTCAGACGCAGCGATCACTTATTCATTTTTCAATTGGGGATGATCGTATGCCAAATGCGTATGGATATATAAAAAAAGGCTGCAGCAATAGTTAATTCTGCAGAAGGTAAACTATTAAAGGATAAAGCAGATCTTATTATCAAAGTATCTGAAGAAATCATCAGTGGAAAACTCGATGGTGAGTTTCCGCTTTACGTATGGCAGAGTGGCTCTGGCACTCAGACCAATATGAACGTCAATGAGGTAATTTCGAACAGAGCGATCCAGATAATTGGTGGAGTATTAGGAACAAAAGATCCAATTCATCCCAATAATCATGTCAACATGTCACAATCTTCTAATGATACGTTTCCAACCGCTATGTATGTAGCTACAGTGTTGGAGTTTGCGAATCATCTTATTCCTAGTATACAGGCATTAGTCAAGGCGGTCCAAGGGAAGGCTCTGGAGTGGCCGCATGTAATAAAAATCGGTCGGGCGCATTTTACAAGATGCCATACCACTCACAGTAGGCCAAGAATGGTCTGGATATGATACACAGCTTAAGGATACATTAGAGATCGTCGAACAGTCAATGAATGGACTTTACAAGCTTGCAGCTGGTGGTACCGCGGTTGGAACTGGGTTAAATGCTCCAAAGGACTTTGGACAAAAAATTGCATCGCAGATTCCAAATTGACCGGCCATCCTTTTGTAACTGCTGAAAACAAATTTGCCGCACAAGGAGCGCTTGATGCAATGGTTAATGCTAGCTTCGCATTACGTTTGTTGGCTGTAGTACTTATGAAAATAGCAAACGACATCCGATGGTTAGGTTCAGGTCCAAGAGGGGGGCTTGCACGAACTCAACCTTCCTTCAAACGAACCAGGATCTTCTATAATGCCTGGGAAAGTCAATCCCACTCAACAAGAGGCTATGATCATGGTATGTATTCAGGTTATTGGAAATGATACTGCAGTAGCCATTGCAGGTTCGCAAGGCAATTTTGAGCTAAATGCAATGAGACCAATCATCATTAAGAATGTACTTCACTCCTCTCGCATTTTAGGTGATGCGTCTGATAAATTTCTAAGGTATAGTATTGAAGGAATAACACTAGATAAAGAGCGGATTAGCAGATATCTTAATGAGTCGCTGATGCTTGTGACAGTTCTGAGCCCAATTATTGGCTATGATAAAGCGTCATTTATTGCACACAAGGCATTAAAAGAGAAAACGACATTGCGTAGTGCATCTATATCTAGTGGATATATTAGTGCAGAAGATTTCGATAGAATAGTTGTGCCAGCAAACATGGTAGGAGATCCTGATAAGGACTTGAGTACCTTATCTAACACGTAAACAAGTTTCAAGTTTTGCTATACGAAATGCTGCTCTTGTAATTCTTGATTATGCTCTCTCGTGTTCAAAGAAGTGATATCAAACACACATACCCGATACTCGAAAAAACGAAAAACATTGTGTGTTGAAATGAAAGAATGCAATATTATCAATTGCGGCTTGATGTGGGCAAATTTGGAATACTCCAATTTAAGAGATTGTAAAATGTTTAAGACAATACATGTATCGGCTACTATGAATAAAAAATGTGTTACTACTATGCTATGTATGAAAATCTCTCTTGAAAGCTAAGAGCGTGATTTCTTCTCTGTAAAACAGTTTCCCACGACTGGGTATATCTTTGAGTAACATCTTCCACTCCTCCATTTTCTGAGAATGCCAAAATATACTCATATTTTTTACCCCAATTCTGTTCATAATAGTAAGGATGATTTACAGATATTGGATATGCCAACGAGGAATCGATATGAACCCACTTCTCATCTAAAAGGGCCTCATTCCAAACATGGTCCAGAAAATCATGGACAATCCTGCTCTTTATCCTTATTCCGCTCAAGATGGCACCAAAGAGGATACACCATTCGCCACATCTTCCAATCCTTGCCTCTGCAATCTTTAATACTTCATTATACCTAGGATAAGTCTTCGCAAATCCGCATTTGTTACAACTGTGGGTTTCTACTACGCTCAGTTTCCATGAACTTCCACTAGTTGTCTGAATCTGCATTGGTACATTTCCCCGACCTTCATCAATACATCTCTCGCAAATGGGAGCATTTGGGATCCAACTCATATACTCCTTTTTGAACCATTCCAACAGTGATTTAATTTGAGCCTCTTCTTTAAGTTCCAGTATACGTTCTGGAATGAATAATTTGACCTTATTCAAGATATCTGCATCTTGATACTGTTCGGTAATTTTTTTGTAGAATAGAGCAGTGTTCTTTATGAGTTCGCTAAGGTTACGATCTGATGTGGACATACATCGAAACTCTTGTCGTAGATTTGCTTGGGGAAAATATATTATTTTCGATGAAAAAAGTTGTTCTTGGTCCAGTCTTAAAAAATTTCCCACTCGTCCTCATTGATACTCGCGTGTTACCGTGAAAATCTACGATAGTCTTATCGTCAGTTCTTTCAATTTTATAAGCGAAATGAGAAATGCAGTTACGAATTGAGTGTGGGGACCGATAACCTATCTACCTCCAGCCAATTCAAATTCCCTAGCATGCAATAATTCGATATCATGTAGGCTGCTACGCTAGTTTCCATCAAACAGCAACTGTTAGACATCGTTAACGTTGGTTTACTGCAAAGTTATTTGGATTTACAGCGGCCAATTTCATATAGTTTGTCATAGGTACACATGTGTGGCGTACCCTCCCGGGAGGGCGGCAACCTTATTTTTGTATTTTTTTATGATAAGTTTTAAAAAGTAATGCAGCCTATGAGCGTATGAATGAGGCCTCTTGTGTTTTAGTTTGGCCTTTTGAAAAATTGTAAATTGACCTACCCCGGAGACCAGGGTAGGTAAAAAAATGATGTATTAAACTTAATATCATAAGGTAGAATTATCTGAATTATCCTTTAGTGAGTAATAATGCAAACCAGTACAGGCCGCCCAAAAAGGGCAGGATGTAGAAAAACAAGAACTGATAACGATAGAATTTCGGGTCAAACAGAAGGAAAAGGCATCATTCAAGACTATGTTAATAGGATGTACGGCCAGTTTGAAGTAGATTCCAATACAAACGAACCGAAGTGAATGTCGGATTATCCCTCTATCGAACTTGTGACCAATCTTGTAACTTTTTCATATATGACAATTTAATTGGTTCCTGCTCACAGGAACTTTTCTTTTCAGAAATCATCATTTATATAAATATAGGTGTCCGAAATTGGCAGGTAGCATCAAAAACCAAGTGAAAATTCAATTCAACCCCCATATGCTTTCGATATCTCAATTCCCACATAATGGACTGTTAGATTCGGCAGTGCTTTCGTTCGCTCATCAGGGGAGAAACTAACAATCCTTGTAAGACTGTACGCCAATACAGACTGGGAATCGGCGTCCCTCCCGGGATCCAAAGGCATCCAAAATTGAAAGAGTAGTTTTGCCATCTTCACCCTCGTATTATCGTAAATTAGTGTTCAACCATCAACTTCTTTATCGTCCCCATCTAGTAGAATTAGTTTGAACTGATAGAGGATAATTCTAGGTCGATTCTTCCTTTTGCCAGTATAAAAGTTTCTTGCTCTTTTTCTATTCCAATAAATCGTCGTTTCAGCCTCAGGGCTGCTATGCCAGTTGTAGCGGCACCCATCAGTGGGTCGAACACGAGGTCGTCCTGGATGGTTAGTTTTGAAATGATATGCTCTGCCTCTATCGGTGATTGCTCCCAGCCATGGAGCGCTTTGCTTGGTGGCTGAGATTCTATCACGTCTGCAATAGAGTCCAAAACCCTCAAGCTGTTGCCCTTTACGAACCAGAGGAGTGGTTTCCACATAACGTACACACGTTGATATTGCAAAAGTCTAGAACTACCATTATGTTTTACCACCATTTCCCACCAATATTTTAACCCAGAATTCTTCATGTATTCAAAGATCTGTGGTAATGCGTAGCGTCCTGCATACATGACTAGACTTCCCCCTTCCTTCAACACTCTACACGCGAGCTTTCCCAACGGTTCATACATTGGCAGCCATTCCTTGTGATAAGGTGGATCTGTAAAGATTAAATCAATACTCTTGTCTTCAATTGTAGCAGTATCTATGTATTGAAAATCTCCGTGAATCAACTTTATTCTAGAAGCAATTTCTTTGCCCTGTTGAGATCCACTTGCGGCGGCTTCTTGAACCTGCCTGATTAAATCTTCTTTCTGTTCTTGCCTTCTGATCTGATTGTACACACTGGTTATTCCTACAGTATCTCTTCTGAGACTATTTTTTTGATCTTTAGTACCTCTTTCGATAATCTTCTTGCCTCTCTCGTATGTAGCCGTAGACACACCGATCTTTTTCGCAATTATTTCAGATGTCTTCCCTTTCTCCTCACATGGTTCAAGGGTAGCATCTATCGATGCTACCTTTCGCTCTACCTCATTATTATTATCGCCATCCTCTTTTTTGTTGGCTAGTCCTACGATATGCCCACCAAAAGACATCCTCCTCTTCGCCCTCTCTTTTTCTATATCTTCTAATGAGTATCCCAATTCGACTCTTTGAAACCCATTCAGCTGGCGCCTTCTAAGGTTAACCTCGATAACAAATCCCTTCTCTTCTAACGAATCTTTGAATTCCTTTATGTGGAATTGGAGGGGAATATGAAGCTCCTTACAAGCTCGGAATCGATGATGGCCATCGAGAACAATTCCCTGCTTGTTGGCTATTACAGGAATATGCAATCCTTCTTCCTTGATTGATCGCTTTAACGAATCGAATTCTACTTCAGACAACGGTGGAATTAGCTTCAGGTATTCTTTGCTGGTTGACAGACTTGTATTACTGCTGCTCTTGCTGATGTTGTTACTATTATTTAGACGACTAAAACTAGTCAAGTTCAAATGCGTATAGAGATTCATTATTTAAAAAGAACTCACATCGAATTTAGACAGAAATGTTTTTGGATTTCGTTTATATGAGTTCTATCCATTTTTCAATCTGGTCACTATCAGGCCATCTAGCTGGAGCTGGAGGTCGACAACATATCATTTTTTCTTACGGTTTCTCGCGATTAATTGTGCAACCGATGTAGTTCAGGAAATGTTATAGATTGTCCATCAAAACAAAAAAATTTGTAGGAATCTCTCTTTGTAGTCTCCTTATGCCATTAGTACACTCTAGCAGTTACTTAAACGGCTCTTTTCGTATGTATCCATAATGAATTACTCGACTCATTTTTCATTTAGCAGCTCATGGGTGAGTATGGATGATAATTTCTCTTCATAATAGTTCAAATTGCATTACGAAATTAGTGGCGGGCCATACAACATAAGCAAGAGCAATTGATGCGTCAGGTATTAGATCTCACACCGGCCAGCTTTAGTCGGACAATACTTGCTCCGACATGAGGGATACAACAGCTAATTCAACTGTTCAAAGTATTGTATTAAGCCCGGAATATTTACAAGCTTAACTGCTCCACTAAATGGAGATTTACCGCAGCAAACAATCAACAATCCAAACATCTCTGGCCTTGGTATAATGTAATATAGACAATTTTTGTAATTGCATTCTGTTATGAGTACAATAGACGAGTTAAAACTCAACGACAAAATCGTCAGGCTTGTGAAAGGAGACATAACAGAGAGAAACGTGGATGTCATAGTCAATGCTGCAAACTCCTACTTAAAACATGGTGCAGGCGTGGCAGGTGCAATTGTGAGAAAAGGAGGATCAATAATACAGCAAGAGAGCGATAAGATAGGTTATGTTCTAGTTGGTTCTGCAGTGATTACGACGTCAGGAAAATTACCATGTAATGCAGTAATACATACAGTTGGTCCAAGGATGGGCCAAGGAAATGAAGACAAGAAGTTGAGAACAGCAGTTCAAAGCTGTCTGAGACTTGCTACAGACAAAGGGTTCAAAAGCATCTCGATGCCAGCGATAAGTTCAGGAATTTTCGGATTTCCCAAGGATAGATGTGCAAAGATACTATTAGAGCAAACAAAAAGTTTTCTTGAAAATAACCATAATAATACTTCTCTTAAAGTGATTGAATTTTGTATATTTGATGCCGAGACCCTAGGTTACTTTAAAACCGAATTTGATAATTCGAGACAATCATTGAAGTCTTCCTACTAGGTATTGTCAAGATGGTTTTAGACAAAAAATCTATTACATCAAAAAAATTGTGATAATAGTTGTGTATGCCCTGTGAATCACCACTGGCTATTATTTCCAAACCATAGGGCTAAATACTATAGAGCATATTGTAGGATTTGCAGGTCAATCATGGTTTGCAATTAGGTTTCTTTTCCTTCTAGTCCCCAACTTGATTTTCTGAGAGGCGTAATCTTCACGTATTCATGGCCATTCCTCTTGGTTATTTCAGCAATTCCTTTAATCTCTACTCCGCTAACTCTCCAAGGATCAACTGATACAAGATCATCTACTACGAAAGCTACTTTGTTATTCTGCCGTATGTTCCGGAATTTAAGACTTTTTTCGAGATTCCATCCTCCAAAGTAAAAGTGGCTGCCATCAAATTCGAATTCGACTGGTACTACATGAGGTTGAATGTCTGGAGAGACAGTTGCGATTCTACCCAATCGTTGTTCTTTGAGGTATTTCGATTCTTTTTCACTAAATTCTACTACATTATTCTCTTGTTTCCCCATTAGAATTTCTCCATAATGTTATATGAACGAAGGTTATATCTAAATTCTTAGCGATATGGGAAATTTGGTCATACCTTGCAAGATAATATGATAACTAACAAAATATAGGAATAAGAAAAAGTAGGTTGTGGTATAGATTTGGCTAAAGGTAAAGGAGCATTCTCTGCTCGATTATCAGCTGGTGTTGTCATACTTGGCGTTATCGCCATTATTATCATCGCGATATACTACAACTACAACTACTATCCAATCCGGCCTTTTTATCCTCCACCTCCTACTGCAGGTAAATTAGATAAATTTGGAATAAAAGAAATCTACCTATCGAAACGCGGCGGCGAAGAATGGTATCTCAATACTGATAATCCCCAGAACGGCCCACGAACCGGGGGAGAGGGACCACCGCCCTCGTTCGTGCAAAAAAACAACGATGGTAGCTGGAAAGTACAAAGTAGTGAAGTGCGTTATGGTGTGTTCACTTCGTCAGGTTATCATCCAGATCTAATTACTACACTCAATCAACAAGTGTTGGCTGCGAAAGGATACATGCAATCATCCAATGATTGGAAAAACGTAGAAATCACTGGGTATTTTAAAGTAAATAGTTTCACTGACTCGAAACAAAACGGTGGACCGCATATAGAGCTAGTTGCCCGGGGTGGAAGAAATACAAACGATATTGGAACAATAGATGGATTATCAAGACAATGCGAAGCAACCACTTATCATTCAAATTCATATGTAGATGGAAGAGTTAAGTTCGAAAAAGACTTGGAGCATACGATAGGATATACAACTGGAGATCCTGAGAAGCAGCATGCTACAAGTCCATTGCTTGGGAGGTGGATTGGAATCAAAGCAGTATTCTATAATTTACCTGATGGTTCAGTAAGGTTAGAGCAATGGATCGATGAGAATTCGAATAATAACTGGCATCGAGTTCTCAAATTTACAGACAATGGGGACTGGGGCGGTGGACAACCAGATTGTGGTGGTACAGACCACACTATAATTACATGGGGCGGTCCTATTGCAATATTCAGGTGGGACAACATAAACGATATGGATGTTATTGATCTAAGCGTAAGAGAAATGCAGCAGCCATCTTAATTCATTGTGAATAGAGTACAGAAGTTCAGCTGATAGAATACTTGATGTTAGCAACGGTTCTGCTGAGAAGATGGAAGCCTCTTTCAATGGTAGTGTATTTCTTTAAGGCATCTATGTTCCGAGCTAACCGTAATTCATACAACCAGAATTCTTCGTCTAAAGATATCGAATAATTCTATCAAATTACAGTTCGGCTCCTCCGGTATTTTAATCGCATCTTGTAGCGGTTAGCTCAATCCTACAAGGAGTTATAATTATAATTATAATTATGTTAATTTTGTGCTAAATTTAACGAGCGCCTTGTCACTTGACAAGGAATATATTATGAGCACAAATAAAATAATAAAAGTTAGCATGAAAATTATATTCGCGAAGTAATTTTAATTCTTTGAATCTAAAAACATTTATCTAAAGAGCTTTTATATTCAAATATTTTTATCAACCATAATTTACCTCGTTGTTTAATGATATAACTTGATACTTTTTACTATTAGGGAATCGTGAGATAAGTGTAAACAAGTGGTACGCAGGACTGTAAGACAGGTAACGCAATCTAAATTCAAGAAAACATCTCCCCAGGAGCGACTATACATAAAAACGATTTCTATCCATAGTATCTCACAGCTGGAGAACTTGAAAGAAAATCTTTCAGGTAAGGAACCCATAATCCTAATTGCCAGAATAGCACCAATAGTCTCAAGAGATCCAGATGCCGCAAGCAAATTAGTGAATGAGCTATATTCGACAAACATAAAAAACAGTTATTCAGTTTTTCGTTTAGGAGAAGAAAGATTTATGGTCGTCCCCAATAATGTGCAAGTAGAAGGTATTTTATTGTAAAATAGCAAGACGAAATTAGTCTATTACTAGGTATCCAATAAGTTCCCTATCGTTGATTTTAACGTGTAATGTGCAGTATATCTACAACTAGCTTTTTGACCGGTCAGACCTCAAATTCAAGTTGTGGGGGTCCTTGGGTAAAGTCTGGAGAATTAGAATTTATCTGGAGCTTCTACAATTGTATTTATTCTGCAGTGCGGGTGATGATATTAGAAGTGCACGTGGATAGACATCATTCTATCTCCGATGCAGAGTTCAAGTCAGAATTAGAACTATTTACTAATCATGTTTGCTACTTATTTAAGAGCATCAATACATAAAGTGTCACTTATTTAATGACGGATAAAGCAAGACCAACAGTTCCGCTAGAGAAAGTTAATTTAGGGATCATTAGTTCGTTTGCTAGAGGACTTAATACCAGAATTTAAAGCGAGTCGTGATGGTGACTATAGTTTTGGTCCGATAGTGAAGTTGAACAGCACCTGTTCGAAATAATATATACTACATTTGGATGGCTATTTGCATCAATAGATATTTCTCGG
>DAOM01000318.1:0-999 GCA_002501855.1 Candidatus Nitrosopolaris nunavutensis | reverse complement strand
CTCGGTCGTGAGAGAAGGAGGATTATTTCTTATTTGCGTTCCTTCACTCTTCCACGGCCTGTCTTTCTTGGAGCTATATTTCCAACCTTGCGCCCTGGCGGAGTGGTTCTGCCCACAGATGATTGGCGCCCGATATGCTGATGTCTGCCTCCACCATGTGGATGATAGACCGCGGCTTGCGCGATACCTCTGACAGTTGGATATAATCTCCCATGCGCCTGCATATATTTAGCTCTGCTTCCTGCCTTTAGAAATGGTTTCTCCGTTTTACCTGCACCCGCAACAATTCCAATCATTGCTCTACATTTTGGATTAACTATAAGAAACTTGCCAGAGGGAAACTTTATCGTTACACCCTCAGAACCATGAGCAAAAACAAGAGCAGAAGATCCTGCAGCCTTAATTAATTTGCCGCCGTCACCAGCGTTCCTCTCAATATTGCAAACTGACGTTCCGTCCGGAATGGCCTCCAATGATAAAATATTTCTTGCAGTTGCTGTCGCTCCAATACCCAATTCAATCTTCTCTCCGACAGCGATACCTTCTGGTGCAGGTACATATGAATAAGTACCATTATCAAAACGGATTTTGGTCAGTGGGGCATCCCTTCCACGTTCATGTACGATATCAACAACTGAGCCAGAGTGATGTTCTCCTAATTTGAAATTCGGATATTTGGCTGGAGCAAGCTTTCCGACTGTAATTGCTCTGAATTGCTTTCCTCCGCGCCCTCTTCTGCGGACTAATGGTCGCTTTCCCAAAACTGATCAAAGGAACCACCAAATCAGGTGATTTTAAGTTTGTGCTAAAATCAAGGAATATAATGCACATATCGTATTCTGCTGTTAGTTATTATACATATTTTTAGCGAATTGGCAGTTGCAGCGAAACGTAATAAGGTATAAAGATGAGTAAGTCCTAGTTGTCATTGTGAGCCAGAATACTCTATCTCTAAAGGTACTGGAAGCCTATACTAGGGATGTGGGTCGTGGAGTAGCT
>DAOM01000227.1 GCA_002501855.1 Candidatus Nitrosopolaris nunavutensis | reverse complement strand
ACTTAACACTTAACACTTAACACGAGAAATTGATAAATAAATGATAAGAACTTTGGTTTGTTAACCTATTACGAGAGAACCTCATAGCATGTTAACAACATTACTCTTGACTTGCAGATTTCAGTAATAGCACAGGAATTTATAGTTCCAGTGGAAATAATGGGGTTGAATTAACGACATTAACATTGTTAACTAACATCTTAACACTCCAGTGGAAATAACGGGGTCTTTCGTTTCCTTTTTTAACCTTCTACAAAAGTAATTGTTAACACCTTGTTAACATCAGATTTTCATTTATCAGACCCCCACCCCACTATTTCGTTTCCATATACTTCACATACTTCCTCATATGGTACTATATCTAAATGAATAATATTATTCAAATAATTAATAATAATTGATTTAGGTATTTAAAAGCAAAATGTTAACATGTTGTTAAGGTAATATAAAATAATATTAAATGTCCTTTCTTATGTTAGAAAGGAAAGATAGGGGTGTGTGTGTGGATATTGAGCTGTATAGGAGTAATAAAAATTTGAGTGACGATCTAGTTGATAGTATATTTGAAAAAGCTGTTTCAGGAAAAACACTCATTAAGAATCGCCGGACATTAACTATAGACTACGTCCCCGAAAAACTTCCGTTCAGAGATGAGGAAACCAAAACAATCGCACAAACGTTAGCTGTGGTTTTAAAAGGCGCGAGACCTTCAAACTTATTATTATTTGGGAAACCTGGTACCGGAAAGACCGCAGTAATAAAAAATGTGGTTCAACGGCTACATCAGAAGGCTAAGGACCTTGGGATAGAAGTTACAGTACCGTTTGTAAACGCAAAAAGTGCGAATACCGGATATAAAGTTCTCTATGAAATTGCCGAGAATATGGGAATTAATCAGGAAGAAGAAAAGAAATTACAAGTACATTTTACTGGCCTGTCGATGGGTGAAGCGACAGATAGGATTCTTGATTTCATTCAAAAGAAAAAAAAGCTTCATGTTGTCCTAATAATTGATGAAGTTGACTCACTGGTAGAGAGAAACGGCGATGATATTTTATATAATTTCACAAGGGCAAATGAGCAAATCTCGGGAGGTGGTTTTATTAGTTTAATCGGTATATCTAATAGTCTCACGTTCAAAGATAAACTGGATCCACGTGTTCGTAGCAGTCTAAGTGAAGAAGAGATGGTATTTAATCCATACACAGTGGAACAATTACAAAAGATCCTAGCAGATAGAGCCAAGCTTGCATTCAACGATGATGTTATTTCTAGTGCAGCAATCAATCTGTGTGCAGCAATGGCAGGAAGAGAAAACGGCGATGCAAGAAAAGCTATTGATTTGCTTAGAGTTGCTGCCGAAATCGCCGAAAGAGAAAGATTAACTAATGTCGAAGAAAAACACGTCCGATTAGCACAAGAAAAAATCGAAAAAGATACCAATCATGAAGTTTTAAAAAATTCCACTACCCATACTAAAATAATAATATTGGCGATAATGAAATCAAAGAATGGAAATACTGGTGAAGTATATGATATTTATTCTTCATTGTGTAATAATGCTGAACATGAGCCACTTACACAACGCCGTATAACACAAATAATAAGTGAACTCGACCAACTGGGTCTAGTATCAAGTGACGTAGTGAGCAAAGGACGTTACGGCAGATCGCAGAGAATCAAAATTACGGTTCCCACCTTGACCATCAGAGAAGCATTCAAGGACGATCCTTCTCTTTCTACATGGGATTTGGTTGATTGAAATCCATCTGAAATGGTTGAAGGTTAGCTAGATTAACTACAATTGCAATTCCGGGGGTTGGAACAATACCCAGCGTCTGTTGATATTTGGTTTGCGCTTGAAAAGCGCCTGAATTAACGATCAAAGTTCCGCGATAATTTTGAACATCTATACTATGTACATGACCTGAATGAAGTATGTCTGGAACTTCGGTAATTACCATCATGTCCTCGAGTTCCGGTCCTATAGGTGTACGCTCTCCATAAATAGGTGATAGATGGCGTGCTTTGAGTAATATCTTCATTGCTTCTGCCGGCTTTGAATAACTTAGACCTGGAGTCGTAGCAATGATATCATCCAAGCTCTGACCATGATACATCAATATTTTTACACCATCTAACTCCACTAAGCTAGGGTTTCCTAGCATTGTAAAATTCTCAAAAGAATACAGTTTGTCAGAATATTTTCTCGGCAGCGCCGGTTGTGGCAATGCTCTTCTTCCTGGGTCGTGGTTACCTGGAATTACAAAGACATTGATATGTTGTGGAATTTTGGCAAACAAATCAACGACGTGACTCATTTGTTTGCTGGTATCCATTTCAATTAATTCTTTCTCTTGATTAGGAAATATGCCAATACCATCAATTAAGTCTCCCCCTATACATACAAATTTGATCTTGCTGACGATTTCGTCATCAGTTAATGAAAGCCAATTTAAAAATCTAAGAAATTCTACTTCTTGGAAGTATTTACTACCAACATGAAGATCCGAAATTAAGACCGCATACGATTCCGATTTTGATCGGTTGGGAAGATGATCTGGAATGTCTGGAGAAACTAAATTCCTTACAACAAAACCTTGCATTCCTTTTTTATTAATATTGTCAACTTCTACCATAATCATTTGGTCCAGTGCAAGCATTGAAGCCTGTTTTTTCAACTCTTCGGAAACTGCAAGTACACTTAGCATTCCGCTGTGGTCATCAATCACCATCTCCACACCATTCTTTTTTGAACGCTTGGACATTAACAAACCAGCTATAACGGAGGAATTTCTATTCGCATCTGTATTCATGTCGTACGTCTTTCTTAACTTTGCGTTATTAGATTTATGCTTTAGAGATGTAATTTTTGTAATTCGTTTACTATCAGGACGCAATGCTAAGATACGAAGTGATTTTTCAAACCGGCTGCGGAAAAGTGCGGTATAGCCCCTAATGCCCTCTCCACTGTTAATTCCAGGTGTGGGATCTAAAATCACTTTATAGGAATGCTGTCCAGAAGAAAAAGTAGCATCAGCAGCGGCCGTCGTAACATTAAGTAGTGTATTACTAAAACTATTAACATCAGCCACCTTTCCTTCGGGATTAATAAGATTCTTGATATCTTCAACTAGGATGGAAGAGCTTTCTTTGTGTTTGATTTTCATTTTAACTATGTCTTGCACGACCTTTAAAATATCGATATCAAGTCCTTTGAGCATCGCAAAAGCATCAGGATGTATTTGATAACCTTTGCTAATTGCAAATGACAAAGCGTTAGAAATTTCTCTTTGCATAGACACGTGTTGCCATTTTCATTATGGATATCATGTTTAATTATATTTCTCTACTTGTTGATATAATACATAGTTATATGCCTGGCTTTGATTTATTTCTTGAATTCAAACCATCTGTGTAAAAACAAAGGAAATTAACATCAATGATCCTTTATTTGAAAGAAAGATAGAAATCGCAACTGATGGCCTAAGTCATGATTGTTTTAACTGGCTTTATAAAAAGGTGCAAAACTCCAAAGAAAACGCCGCGATTATAGCAGATTATGTCATCTCTATGAAGACTATCAAAGTCAGAGTATAATGTCATTATGTCATGGCAGCGAGGGCATCAATTTCCTGAAATCAGTGCTGTCGAATGTATAATTTGTACCGCCAAATACGTTTACTATCTGGTATTTTAGTTTTTAATTTATTCGGTGCAATTTCTATCCCCTAAGAGGATTTTAATGTATTTTAATGTAAATGATCATGGTCAATCGAAAGACTTTGTATTTGCCTCTGAGAAATACAATGTCAAGACCATCGTTCCTACTATTCCAATTGTTTGTGCAAGGTTAAGCATGTCAGAAAATCCTATCTCTGAAACCAGAGATCTCTAGAGAAGTTAAAACAACATATTTAGGAATATGTTGGGGCTGCCAGAAACCAAATGGGAAGACAAGGGAGAACAACAGCAAGAAGGAAAGTATCCTCAGCACCACTTAGACTTAAAGCAAAGTACGCTTTCCGAATTCCTAGATTAAAGCCATTCAACAGAATCGTGGCAAATTTGAATGGTATCATTTTAACATTTTAATGAATAATTCCTTGAGACTGTAAGCCTAAGCCCCCTCTCCCTGACATTCTGTAATGGATATATCGATAATGATGCAGAATTCAATTCTATATGGATGAATTATCAGAGCTAGAAGAAAGAATTAAACAGAATAGCGCAAATAAAAGACGAAATGCACAAGACTCGCGAGAGAGCAATTACGGATAGACTATGGCCAAAAATAGAGACATTGAGTTGGGTAGTGAATGAAATATTGGTATTAAGCAGAGAGGAATAGGGATTTTTCAGCTACACCTGTAATCCTCCGGAACATAAATTTGTACACTTTTATTTTCCCTCTTTTTGTAATTCGTAAAAATTTGATATTAGTAGTCAGGAATGGCTTTGGTGCGAACAGCGACTAGAAGTACTAAAAATATGCTTGTCTGTCTTTATGGTGCTACTGGCTCCTTCTGGAATAGACATGGCAACGTATGCTTCAGGGGAACCCGACGTAAACACTAGATTTACCTTTGCTGATGGAGAATTTCAATTGATTAAGCATAAGAGCACGCAATGACTTTTTAAGAGCAATTATGAGTTCTAATTAAATCTATTGTGCGTTGAACAATGTATCTGTTTACAAATGGAACATGGTTACATAAAGGTTTAATATTCTCGCGTCCATAAAAAATTATGAGTAAAAATAGCCAGGTACTAAAAAACTACAAACAATTAAGCATCGCAACATTACTGGCATTCGGATCTTGCTTATTGATGATTTCCGGATCTGCCGTTGCACCGGTGGCATATGGCCGATCGCATGCGGAAGGATCAGCTACACTATCTTCAGGCGAAATATCGCATGCGGAAGGAGTTATTAAAGCTGATACATCTCACGTGGCACAGTCTTTGATTTATCTTCCACAAGTAATCCGGACTCACTAAGTTGGTCTTCATGAAAACGTTGTTGTGCTTGATTATGATGATGAGTACACAAATCTAATTCTTAAGCATAATGAGCTATGAAACGATTGTCTCTTAGGGACTACTCCAAGTGGTGATTGAAAAAGTACTCAAACGTCGTCTTTATTTGATACTTGTCTGTGGCTCATTTTATCAACTTGCCACCTACATTAAATTTTATTTGGTGTCTCAGCCTCAGCAGTAATACAATCAGTAGAACCATAGACTGGAGCAGCAAAGCTGGCATATACCATTATTTTCTCGAGTACAACTACTGCTGTATGATCGAAAACAGTGAGCTTTCTACAAATAGCTGAGATATGGCTTAGGACGGCATCTCCTGGTATTAGGCACCTGACGCTGAAATATTCTCCTAAGGACATATCTTTTCTCCATCTTGGTAGCCGCTAACGATATTACTGCTTCTACTCTTTTTTTTACCCAATACCTTTCTTCTACCCATTCTCTCATAGACTTCCAGTAAAAGTAGTGTTGGTACAAACCCTGAGGCGACCCATGCAACTGACTCAAATATCTCCATGAAGTAATCTATGCATCTTCATTAGATTAATCATGCTCAAGCTTATTTCATACAAATCATAATCTATTATTAGTCTTCAGAAATATGATCAACTCAATTTCCTTAATCAAAGATAGAATAATTCTTCATTGAAATCGGCTTCTAGAGTTAGTTGGATTTGAAAAGAATCTTGTAGTAACAGTATACATGTATAGTTTAAGATCTAGGAGACTTCCTCGATCCAACCTGCTATTCTTCGTATTGCTTTTAAGCCACCTGCGCCTGATTTAGTCATTAACACCAGTCAGCATGACAATTCTGGAGTATATTTTATGACTAGATAACCTAATAAGATCAAAGTGCATATATTTAGTCGTATATCTAGCTAATCTCGTGAGCAGTAGCGACGTAATAA
>DAOM01000277.1 GCA_002501855.1 Candidatus Nitrosopolaris nunavutensis | reverse complement strand
TGTAAATATTTAGGAATTACAGATGGAAGGGTAAATGATAACCTAGGTTGGAAGGATACCGTACTTGTTCCTACAGGAAGTACTGTAGATATTTTGCTTGTGGCAGACAATCCAGGATTATGGACATTCCACTGCCATATTTCAGAACATATGGGTGCAGGTATGGAGTCAGTAATAAAAGTCACCTAAGCATTGAATTAGGACCTGTATCAAACCATTGCATTAGGATTAGGTATAGGATCCATTGAACTCGCAGCAATTCTATTTATTCCATTAGATTGGGAAGCGACAATCATATCACTGACTTGTATAATTCCTCCATCTAGATTTGTTCTTATTTGAAAATCTAGTAGATTGGGATTCAAAGGATGTCATACCGGACTGAACAGATGTTGCTGGACAAAATAAATTTAATTTGAAATAAATCAGAATGGAATATTAATCATCTCGTCAACGAATCTACTGTTTTATATACATGGAGTTTGTGCTTTCATCATATCCTAAATCAGACATTGGTATTACTTTAAAGCCATTGTCGCGCAAATACTTCATCTCTGCTACAAACAAGTTTACGTCTGTGCTAGAGGGCCAGCGGTAAACTGAATTATGCAAATAGATATGATATTAGAAGTGCAAGCTTCTACCATATCAGCGGTCGCCAGAATTCTAGTCCTCCTGAAATGTTTCAGAAATTCCTTCAAAGGGAAACTGGCATATAATTAGAGCATGGAACCCTGATCTGCACGAAGTTCGTAATTTGAGCCAAGAAATGAATCTCATACAAATTTACCTAGACGACGAAACTCATGCAACACTCGTCAAGAACTATACTTTTGCTCAAGCTGCTACTGAAGAATCATTTACATTTGAAGAGTACCTCCTTGACCTGCTACAATCCGTATCTCCATATCTGCCTACTCACGGGGTTCAACCACCGGAAATCAAAGAAAAAACAATTAAAGTCAAGCAGAAAATATTGAGTTTTAGAGGTAAAGAGTACCTTGTGCAAAACTCTATTGTAGACCTAGAATGCAACGAGTGTGCCCGGCTATTCCGTTGTCCGAGAATTTACCGCCAGCGAATCTACAAAGACGGGACGAGCACGGGAGTTGGTAAGCACAAAATACCGGAATGGCATTGTCCCGACCACCCTAACGCTATAGTAAGCGCACTTGAAACTGAAACTCTAAAGGATCCTGATCTGAAATGAAAGCTGCATTGTGTGATAATAGGAAAAATAACATTTTCTCTCTTATTCGTATATTTTATTCATCTCACGTGTGGAAAGGCCTTGGATTCTCGCATCATTGCTAGGTAATCTACGTCTGTGTCTCCTTTAACTTGAAGGTCCCCGCTTATTTCAATAAACCTTCAAGGGAAGTAACTGCATCCAGATATCGTATTGTTGTCTTCACTCGTTGTGATACATTCGCCTCTTTATTCGCTGATTCAAACTCTGCTGGTTCGATTTCAATTTCGTCCTTAGACATCTTTATCAACCTTTGTTTGAAAGAAGGTTATAGGTCCTAAGGAATCCTAAATTCATAAGCTAACCCACAATTGAGTCCAAAAATAATGTCAAATTTGGTTCACACACCTTTGGTGGTATTAGATGATGGTAGTGGTTGGCAAACATGCATAAGGATTGGGTCAACACTTGTAGTAGTAATACTTTCCATGACCTATTATTCTTATATTATAATAGTTTGTTATGGAACGCATAATTAAGGAAACCCATGACCAATTTTACTTCTCGATGCGATTTATCTATATGAAATTGGTTTAAGCCTCAAATCTTTCATAAATCGACGCGCATCCTGTTCTGAGGTATCCACATAGCTTATTTTTTTTCCTGCTATTGCACCAGTTGAAGGGATCTCGGTTGTTCCACATTACTGCAAACGAAAGCCCTATAATCGTAATAATGATTGAAGGTTTTAAGACAGTCTTTTTTGTGGTTTAAACAACTACAGAAACTTGCCCCAATCAACATATCTCCAGCATAACATGATTAACGAATTGAAATTGGATGTTCAAGCACATTGTAGTGCACGGATTATCTGTTTTAATCCCTATGTCGGCTCGTAGCTCTATTATGTATCTTCTCAACACTGGACATGTTTAATCATATTGTATCCTTTGCACTATCTCGATTAAACATTCTAGCTGAAAGATCTCCCAATTTCTTTAAAGCTTGGATTCTCTCCTCCCTTTCTATTTCTGCTCCTTCAATTGCAGAGGTTAGATAACTTATGGATTTATCATAGATCTTACGTGCAATTGGATAGGGAACTCCATCCTTACCACCATGGGCAAAATTATATTTCACTGGATCTTGCCACGATGCTTTGGCTCCAAAAATTATTTCGCCTATCAGGGAGAGTGCTCTTATAGCTGCCGGTCCAAACCCTGGAATGGAAATTAATTGTTCATAATTTTGCGGTTGAATATCGTAAATGTTCCTAAATACATCCCAGTCTAATCTGCGAGGTATCCAATAATGTTCAGTCGAGGGATCTTTCGTGGTATTAGTAGATACTTCATATTTGCCTGAAGTATCTGCGGTAATCCAATTGTCCAACGTATTCCTCTTATCCAGAGTATACGTTGCTGCTATTTTATATACAGATGATTTTAGGTTGTTAATATCGCCTCTTGTCAACTCTACACAGATTTTTTGATTTTCTGCAGAATCAATTGACGTCATATTGAGAGTATCTGGACTTTTGCATTTGCTTATAATTCCTGCATGCGGTTCGGATACAAAGCTCTTTAGATAATCTGAAACCCAATGATATCTCCTTGCCATCTTATTATTAGGATTCATTCCCTGCTGCACGACAGTCCAATTTCCGTGCTCATCAAAAAGAATTACCTGGTGATACAGCGAGTAGCCATCTTGTAATGCGGCGTTATCTATTTTCGCTGCCATTCTGCTTGCATACAATAAGTTATCGATTTTGGAAGAAGACAGGTTGTAATGCTTTTCAGCAAGCTTGGGAATATCGTTTTTTGTTTCTCTAGCCTTCTTTCCTTTTCCCCCTGCTATGGATATGCTGTGAACATCTTCATTTAGTGCTTGCTTTAGAACACCCGTTACTACAGTTGTGACTCCTGAGGAATGCCAATCAAACCCTAGAACACAACCAAAAGCTTGAAACCATAGGGGGTCGGATAGCCTTCTTAAAAACTCCTGCTGACCATATTCAGCTACAATTACTTTGGATATTGCATAGGAAAGCCTAACCATTCGTCTGATTAAGTATGAGGGCGCATGTCCTCCATGTAAAGGAAGATTTATAGTAGAACTATCCAACACCGCATAAATAACGTATACTTAAAACTATTTAATTGTGATCAGGTCTTCCTCTTCGGCTGTTGGTATTACGGGTATTGTATGTACTCTTTCTGTGAATGGTTCTGAATCCATAACTAAAGCCAGCCACTGCCCTTGCAGTTTGGAATAAGAACTGTTAGGGTGACAAAGTATATAGAAGATGTTAACTTTATTGTAGGTACTTTTCTAAAGCATAATAGACCATTTACATTCCAGAAAAATTGTTTGTAACGATATGCTAATATTTTGCAGGATAAATTGGATTCATCCAAAATTGATTATTAAACATTAAAAAAGCATTAATCTGTATTTATAAAAACGAATCTATGTCAGAATCCAAACATTACGCTGCACTCGATAGATCGAGTGAAATAGAATTGACTGTTATAGGGAGAAAATCAGGTCGTGCGGTTGGCCCTACGGTTGGTGGTTTTATTGTAGCTGCAATTGCACCTTGGGCCGTATTTTTTCTTAATCCAGCCTCCTTTATTGTTATGATCATAGTCCTGAGTAAATTGCCAAGAAAGTCTCAAGTCCAAACTTCGCTGCCACCGGAGAATATAATTGGAGCCATTCGAGCTCAGATACGTTATGTACGCCATTCTCAAGCAGCACATGTATTAATGGTTCGTGCGGGTATGTTCACATTATGTAGTAGTGCATTATTATCTCTCTTACCACTTCTAGCGAAACACGAACTAAGACTTGATTCCACAGGTTTTGGGCTGCTATTAGGATCTTTTGGTACGGGAGCAATAATTGGTGGAATTGCAATTTTGCCATAATTGCAATCTAGGGTCTCAATAGAATCTCTTATGACAGGTTCTATTGGTTTACTTGCAGCGGTAATATTCACAATGGGATATCTACGAGATTTTGGTATTCTTTGTATAGTCATGGGAGCAGGAGGAGTAGCTTACATCACCATATTATCAAAACTCTATACCATTGGAATGAAATCTGCGCCAAAGTGGATTGGAGCCAGAGTATCAGCAGTTTATCTGCTTGTACTAAATGGTGGCTTGGCAGTTGGAAGTGTGATATGGGGTACAATAGCTAACACAATTGGGATTCCAATTACCCTGTCAGTAGCATCGATAGCCTTAGCTGCAATTATTATTGCTAGAAAGCGTTACAGCACTACTCTTGTGGGTGATCTCGATTTCACACCAGCAGGCAGTGACCACTGGTCACTTCCTCCGCAGCTCTCAGTTGACCCTCCAAACAGTGAAGGCCAAGCTCTGATAACAATCGACTACAGGATTGACCCTAAATTATCTGATGAGTTCGAGCAGAGCATACGTGAGTTAGGACGTACTCTCAAGAGCGAGGGGATGGCCTATTGGGAATTATTCCAAGACCCAGCAGATATTGGTCACTATCTCAAGATCAGAATTGCTGAATCCTGGACTGACCATATGCGTCAGCATGAACGCGTTACCAAAAACGTTCAGATTATGGAAGATGGAATCCGTGCACTTCTCAAAGATGGTCCCCAACCGATAGTCTCTCATTATATAGTAAAAGCTGCTCCCAAATAGTTACCAGAAAATGTCCCTAAATTACCACACCTTCCAAACGTCCCTAAGAATTACCAGAGTCACATGCTCTTTTCCGGTAACTTATCGGAGTTTCTATTGAAAGATACCAAATATACAAAAGCAGATTCCGGTATCGTCGCTGCAATTCGTGCCGTCATAAAACTTTTGTTTCCAAAAGTACCATAAGTTTACCATCAAAGGTTCCAGTCATATTTATGAGTTGTAAACCGATCTTATTTAGTTCATTTATGAAGTGCCGATTCATGATCCTTGTTTTTAGCCTGAATCGATTGGTGTCCATATCTTGGTCTAGATGTTTTATATCAATGCCTATCATTTCTATTTTCTTTCTCCACACATGCATTTCCTCTTGCGATTTAGACAATGTTCTATAGTCTCTTTTTTAATTAAGAATATCTTATACATTAGAATGTTGTTGAGAATAAGTAACTTGACATATATGAGTCATTATGTTTTGGCAGTTACATTTTATAAATTGTACTACAACAGGCTTTGTTTTTACGGTTGGGCGTTAAGCAACTTTTGAGGGGCATCTTTCACAAAAGTCTCATTAACTCTTTCACCCACCGCGCTTTCGCAACAACGGTTCCATTAACGTCTAGCGTACTCATTCTCCTCAATCAACAGAACGTTTCCGCAACAGAACTTTACAGGATTGAATTCAATATTTTATTCAAACAGCTTTCCTTTTTTCTAGAAAATCGGCTTCAATACTCAGAAATATTTTCAATTCATTTCTCAAATCTGTCAGCGGTAAATCAAGATCGTTTGAGAATTCTTTAACCTTCTGTTGAGCTTGTTGCAAATCACCATCTACGACAAGCGGATAGATTAATTCACCAGAGTTAGTTAGAAATTCATTTGTTCTATCCGCAGCTAGAACAAACTCTTTATCGTAAGGAGAAACTTTCACTCTAAAAAGGGGTTTCCAATCGATTTGCTTCATCCGATTTAAGAAAGCGGAAAAACCAACCACTTAAATATGTATTATAGATATTCAAAATACGGCTGCAGCTGACTCTAGCGTCTCCAATCTCATCTGTTAGATAACCAAATTTTGCTTCAAAAAGAAATTCTTTGGATTCCTTTGTTTGTGGTTCGCTATCAAACGTCAATGTGGTAAATATCCTTACATTTTCAGCCAAGGTTATGTATCTTCCACTGATCTTCTTCAACACAGCACTCAGATGTTTGGATGCTTCGTCAGGTCTTGCAAACAACTTCGATTTTATGGTTTCCAGGATCCGAAACTCTTTTAGTATGTCAACTATAGGTGTAAGATCGGGTACTTTAGGGTCAGCAGACATCTCGGTACGCTTGTCGTATGACCTCGACACTTTTAAGGCAATAGATAAGTTTAAGTTTACATAGCCGTCCATCCATTGAAAAAATGGTCGTCATCCTCGCGAATAGGATTTCAGTCAACAATCGGACAATTGACGACTATGGCAACGGTTGCGATGCTGCGATTTGAAAACCAGATCTATATTTTAAAGATTCATTGAGGGATTATTATAATGGACGAGCATCAGCACACTGAGTATTGAAATGAATTTTGTGATAGGTCATCAAAACTTATTTTCGGTCTACTGATTGAGATCTACTGATGTTGATGATGGTGAAGCAAAAGCTTGTCATCCTCTAAGGATGTGCCTGTTTCTATAACGAAAATCTCAAAATCAAGATGAAATGAGATGAAATCTCAAAATATAGCTGTAGCTAGCAGTCTCTAAACACTTTGCAATATTTTTGTATCTGTGAACAAGATCCGTCATTCTACGTACCCTTGTCGAACCAACTAGCTACAAAGATATTAACCATGCACATTCTCCACTTAGTAGAGATCATCAAGCCACATAAACTTCCAGATTCTGCAAATAGCATGAATGCTAACATAATTGATTTGAATTGATGGAAAGTAGTTGCCTTTTTATAGTTCTCTATGAGTCCTATTTAATTACATACTGAGGTAACACACAGATATCATCTATTGTAGACTGTAGCTTAATTCCATACCAGAAGTCTTGACATTTGGTTCTGCACTATGTTTAGATGTTAGTTACAAGCTGATGAATTTGTTGTATAGCATCACTTTTAGTCCTGCTTCTACTTTCTGTGCACAAAATGTTTTTGATAACAAGTCTTCTCCCAAAACACGTTTGATTGAAGAAAATATTATTTCAGTAATCCATCTTTTTCCTGCATCTTTGAGCTGATTCCATCCTTGATATACAAGTTTCTTGATTAGTAGTACTTCATCTCTTCTTAATGGACATCCTGCTGCTCTGATAGATGCATTCTTTCTTATTTCAATAGCTGGTTCAACATTCAGGTCGTCCAGTAAGTTAAAGTTCTTTTTGTTATCATGGGCTTTGTCTGCATATACTTTGTCAATATTATATTTCTCTACTGCTTCTCTTACTAGAGGACAGAACTTTTTGGCGTCATGTACATTTCCTCTTGTTATTCGAAAAGAAACCACTTTCTTGGATTTTGCATCAACAGCGATATGTAATTTGATAAACTCCTTTTTCTTCCGTATCCATTTTTCTTCTATATAATCACCTTTCTTTGATACGGTCAGACCTGATGCATCAACTACCAACGTTATTGGTTCCTCATTATGATTATCATTTCCAACTGATGGTTTAATCCTAATCATTCTTCTCCTAATATGCGTGAAGTGTATTTCCTCAACAATCTTCACATATTCAGATAATCCACGTACTATACCTTGAACCATTCGATA
>DAOM01000085.1 GCA_002501855.1 Candidatus Nitrosopolaris nunavutensis | reverse complement strand
AAATCCAATGATAATAAGATGAGCAATATGAAGGGAATGAGCTTTATCACAGTTAGTAACGATAGTAGCGAAAGCCATTTGACCATTTAATTGTGAGCGCAGATATAGACGTAAACAATGGAACAAATATCGATAGAAAAGTAGCTGCATTATTAGTTGTCGTTGCTTTAGTAACGACTTTCAAATTCTGCTTGTAGCATGTAATGGTGACGCTAATCAACGGGACTGTTTATGGAACAGCTAAATGAGTTAGCAAGCTATCATCACCTGCTGTAAGATATCCAATTAACCTTAAATAACGAAGTCCTTAACTCCCGAGATAAAACTACTGTATTTAATGGTCCGAAGCCTAAACTACAAAGATGCCTGTGAACCCGTATGCACACATACTATTTCTGGTGAAACGATGGAAGAATTATTAGAAAACGCAAAGAAAGGCATTGAGTGTCAATAGCGCTATAAAGTGACACTAGCAATTAGCTAATAGCTAAAAATTATGTAAAAATAAAATCGCTCTTCACGCTCAATTTCTGACAGCTTGTTAACTTATGTTAACGTAATCAAAGGAGGCGCCACGGAGACACAAAATTAGAGACTAGGTAGCTCAAAGCAAGGCAAAAATGATTGATGTAACGCTAAAATATTAGCTCTATTATTAAGTGATATGGCAGCAACGACTGCAACAGTAGCTACTACCAGTAAAAATAACGTTCCAAAGTGGAAGGTTTCTGGAGACTGGTTTGATGTTTGCAAATGCAATATACCATGTCCTTGTGAGTTTGCCCAGGCTCCGACTTTTGAAGACTGTGATGGTGTTTTGGCATATCATATCAAAAAAGGAAACTATGGTTATGTTTCCCTTGGCAGCTTGAACGTACTAGCCTTGGGAAGTTTCAAAGGTAATCTTTGGGCAGGCGATGGGTCAACAAAAGTGAGTCTTGCTCTCTTTTTCGATGAGAAAGCCAATGAACAGCAGCGAGAAGCTCTGAATATGATTTTCAGTGGAAAGGCTGGTGGTTTTATCGCCGAATTTGCGAAGTTTATAGGAGAGGTCCGCGGGGTTGAATATGCACCGATCAAGTTTGAAGTTGCAGATGACTTAGCCTACTGGAGTGCAGAGATACCAGGAAAGATTGTTGCAAGAGCTGAAGCATTAACTGGACCCATGACTCCACCTGGCAAAAGAGTTCAAACTATTAACCCACCTGGAAGTGAAGTAGGACCGGGAGCAGTTGCAACATGGGGGAAATCTTTAGCAGACGAAGCCGATGCGATGGGGTTTAAATGGAAAAGAAAAGGTAGATCAAGCAAGCATATCGCTTTTGAATGGAGCGGCCCATAAATCATCGATTGTAATCACAGTGAATCTTTAGTTTGTTAAAAGTATAAAATCTTAGTATTGCCTTTCTTCTTTACTATGAATACTTATTTATTCTGATCGGAAAGTGATTTCTCTTTTACAAACCTAATAACATCATCTACTACTGTGGCATTAGTGTAGCATTTATGGAGTCATAGATTTGTCATATTCAAAGTATCTTTTAAGCTATCTAGTTTCCAAATTTTGTTTGCTCGGGCCTCTTAGATATGCCATGTCTCTTGCCAATTGTGGGTGTGCAGCTAAGACAATCGCATCTACAAACGGAGTGAGGGATAAATGGTGTTGAGCACGGCAGTAGCAACGAGAAGACATTGTCTGTATCAAGAAAGGATATGAAATGATTCCTTAACCGGACTCCCTAACTGGACTTAGCGAAGCATTAATCTTGAGACGTCGCTTAAGACGAGTTTTTCCGAGGTAGAGTCGGGAAACATTTGAAGGTAAGAATTGTCTAAGTCCTGGTTTAACTGACGGATTCCACTTTCTGTCCTTCCAACTTTTGTCCCAGAAGCATTCCAGAATATGCAAATTCATTTTTCATTGTCGCTTCTGTATATTTTGAAAACATAGAATCATCAATACAAGAACCGTGCATTGGGAATATCATGTTTGGCAAAAGTTTTACAAGTCTTTCAGTAGTTTTTCTTACAGGTCCCTCACTAGCAAAGATCCCCGAAGATCTATAGAGAGAAATCATTGTATCTGACAAATCATCAGAAACTACGGGCTTGTTTACTCCAGGTTGTGCGAACAAGTCAGATGGGAAAAGTGATTTGGTAATGTCTTCAAAAATCATCATGCTATCCCAATGATGAACATGCGGAGTCATCAGAAATCTTAGTGTCCTTTTTCCTGTTTTCAGAGTTTCATTATCCCAGAATGAAATATGATCCACAGGAACATTATTCCATCCAGTCAGGTTTAACTTCGAGGTAAGATCGCTGCAAACTAGTCTTGCCTTTGGACACTTGAGAAATTCCATTCCTCCCCATTCATCGCTTTCAAAGTGTAAGAATGCGACGTGTGTTAATTTTTCTAATGGGATAACCTCTTTTACTTTCTCTTCTATTTTTTCATACATTCCAACAGGTCCTGTGTGAATAAGGTAACGTTCATCATCAATTAAAAATTGATTAAATGTAATTCCATGGTCTTGCACAAATCCCATGAATTTCGGATATTGTAACATCGATATCTTTAGGGTGTAGATTACTCTTACTAACTTCTGGCATAACTAGTCCATACCAGGAATCCAGAGCTAGATAAATATTGATAATTTAGGTTCTGTCAAGTCTTCGGGCCACGCTCGACCCCGTCAAAAAGCGGGACATCGCATTTATGCGTGCTACTGACTAAAAGTCAGCCAACACACGTTTTACAAGCAAAAGATTATTTACGCGAACAATTAAACACAGTAGAAACCGACGTATTAACATACGTTTAGTGCGGGACTTGAACCGCGATAAATGCTGGTCATGCAATCGCAATTATCGTTTAGACAACATTTACGAACATTTTCATAAACAAGCTAACAGTGAGCCTAATCTGTTTGTGATAGCACCGTACGAGGACAATGTTTTTGAGTATAGAAGTGAAGCTGGAGCCTTGGGTCGTGGCAGTGAAGACGGCCTGAAATGTTTGAACAGAATAATTGAATCCTTGGAGCCACATATTGTTTCGAGTATACAAAAGCTATTCACGGGAGAATAAGAAATAAATTTGATAATGAACTCAAGAGGGGATTGAAAACAACGATTGTTGAGATAGAAGATGGCTATTTTGCTGGCAAATGTGATTACGAACAAAATTTACTAGAGATTTAATCGTAGTAGATTGTCCCGACCTTTTACAGTAAAAATATGTCCCGTAGACTTGATAGAACCATAATTTAATCCCGTTTGTGATCTGCTCGAAACTATGATTCATAAATGCCTTATCATGTTATTAGTTTAACTGACGATACCGCTGCGCGTAGGGTCATAAACTTAACATAATCAATGTGAGCGAGACGTCTATTCTTACATAGTGACCCCTGTGAGTTATGTATTAGCATAAACAAATATCAATCTAATTGAAAAATATCTAGAATGTACTAGAGTTTGGAACTGCATCTCCTCTCGTTCTCGAGTTACCTCCAGTAGTATTCCAGGGCGAATCCAGATAGCAACATTCAAGCGGTTACGCAAGTCTTAAGTGGCATGACAACGATTTTTAAGATACATAAAGGAAAGGTCTCCCAAAAATAATTGACTACTGAGTTCGGCCAATATGCCAGAAAATGCACAAAACCCGTAGCCGGAGCCCACACAGGCAGTGTTTGGATTGAAATAGAAACCCTATCAGTAATGACACAGGATTGATCAAAACAAAGAGATAAAATAATGTTACATTCAGCTATTTTGGGAAGAATCGTAATTGGATTTTGACAATAGTGATATTCATGGAAAATTATCAAAATCCAGTGTATTATACTTTCTTGTTCTCTTTGCACCAATGGCATTAGTATTAGAATTTACTCATTCTGAACCCCTCTTAATTTTCATTTTTGCAGCTATTGCGTTGATTCCCCTTGCAAAGTTAATAGGTGATTCAACTGAGCATCTGGCAATACATTACGGCACAACCATAGCTTCTTTGCTCAATGTGACTTTTGGCAACGCTGCCGAAATTATAATAGGAATAGTTGCTTTATCTGCAGGATTAGTAAATCTAGTAAAAGCATCCATTATAGGTTCTATTATTGGCAATATACTCTTAATTTTTGGATTGAGTCTTGTTGTAGGGGGTCTAAAGCAGAAAGAACAATTTTTCAATAAGGAGAATACAAGCTACCAGTCTTCAATGTTGTTCTTAGCAATAATCGGATTGGCAGTTCCTACTATTTTATCCATTACTGTATCAAATCCAACAACAGAAGTAAGTTTAGTAGGGCAAGGGAACATTCAATTCATTAGCGATGTTCTTGCATTTGTATTACTAGGAGTATACATAGCCAGCATAATATTTACATTTGTTACTCATAAACACTTATTTGCAATTCCTTCAATGGAAAGGGAAGAAGTGAATGGACTAAGAGGAATTAAGGGTAACAAGCTTTACAAAGATATAGACAATCAACGACAACACTCCGAGGATTCGCATTGGAGCAAGAAAAAATCTATCCTACTGCTTGGAGCTGGTGTGATTGGGGTTGTTCTGGTAAGCGAAGTATTGGTTAGCTCTGTAGAAGTGACAATTAAAAAATTTGGATTTGGTGAAGTGTTCGTTGGCGCAATTATCGTAGGTATAGTAGGAAATGCTGCAGAACATAGTAGCGCAATTCTGCTTGCAAGAAGAGGTAAACTTGATTTATCAATAGGAATCGCAGCTGGTTCTGGAACACAAGTAGCCATTTTTGTAGTTCCAATACTTGTAATAACCGGAATCGTTCTTAATAGACCATTTAACCTAGTCTTCACAATTTATGAACTGGCTATGGTTTTTCTTGCAGCATTAATATTGAACTT
>DAOM01000013.1:25054-25419 GCA_002501855.1 Candidatus Nitrosopolaris nunavutensis | reverse complement strand
ACCTCTACGCTAGTAATAGTTCGGTTGACTGATCGATAGTGTTTTACTACATCTATTGCAACTGGCCATGTATGCGTTTCAAGGAATAGCGAGACGGCGTCCTCTCTTGTTACACCATGATGCACCTCTTCAGCGACCTCAATTGCACCTTCTATAAAACCATCGATACGTAATTTGGCTTCTTTTTCTAAAAATGACAAGAACTCTTGCCTGTTGATTGCGTAATCAGGCTTGCTCATGATAACTATTATCCACCCTGTAGAAGAAAAGTTTTCCTATATGCTCGTGATCTGCATTTTTCCAGCCCCGCTGAAAGTCCCGTTTTTGATGCTATAACAATATATGATCGTTTCGTTGATTGATGC
>DAOM01000013.1:6241-24703 GCA_002501855.1 Candidatus Nitrosopolaris nunavutensis | reverse complement strand
ATAACAAAACGCTCGCGGCCCAGGCCTGAAGCTATTGATAAGTTGTCCCTCGGAGTCTCAAGAAGGCCAGGTCTCCAAACATTACTTGGGGTTACGGGTAGCGGAAAAACCTTCACTATTGCTAATGTTATAGCTGGAACAAACAAGAACACTCTAATAGTTTCGCATAACAAAACGCTCGCGGCCCAGCTATATGCCGAATTTAAGGAGTTTTTTCCGCATAACAATGTAGGCTACTTTGTAAGTTTTTATGACTATTACCAGCCTGAGAGCTATATTCCCCAGACAGACACCTATATTGAAAAAGATACAGAGGTTAACGAAAAGATTGAAAAAATGAGGCTTGAGGCCACGGCGATGTTGATGTCTGGTGAGCCTACTATTATCGTCGCAACGGTGTCATGCATATACTCTCTTGGATCGCCGTCTGAATGGGACGAGACTGCGATTACTTTGACGGAAGGTATGCGCTTGGACAGAAAGATATTGATTCATAACTTTATCGAGGCCCGTTATCAACGAAATGACTTGTCCCTCACTCCGGGCAGCTTCAGGGTAAAGGGAGATGTAGTTGACATCATTCCCGGCTACTCGGACGATGTAATTCGTATCTCGCTGTACGGAGATGAAATCGAAAAGATAGCAATCCATAATCATCTAACTATGCGAAAAATAAGAGATACTTCTTCTGTGAAGATATTTCCTGCGAAACACTATGTTATTGGAGAAGATTCAAGATTATCTGCAATTGAATCTATAAAACAGGAATTGAATAGTTGGCTTGCTAAATTGCCAACCGAGCTGGAAAGGCAGAGACTTTCTTCTCGAACTAAGTATGACTTGGAAATGATACAGGAATTAGGCTACTGCTCTGGAATCGAAAATTATTCACGCCACTTAGATGGCAGGGCACCTGGACAGCCGCCATATTGCTTGTTAGATTTTTTCGGTGAAGATTTTCTGGTCGTATTAGACGAATCGCATGCTACAATCCCACAATTGAGGGGAATGTATAAAGGCGATTATACCCGAAAGAAGATGCTAGTAGATTATGGGTTCAGACTTCCGAGCGCTTTCGATAATCGCCCGTTAAGGTTTGAAGAATTTCAGAAGTATATGAAAAATGTCATTTTTGTCTCCGCTACTCCATCCGAATATGAAATCAAGTCAAGCTGGCAAACAGTTGAACAGCTGGTAAGGCCTACTGGGTTAGTGGATCCCAAACTTGAAATCAGACCTACAAAGGATCAGATACAAGATCTGATCCATGAGATCTCTATTAGGGTTGCTAAGAATCAGAGAACGCTTGTTACGACGTTGACAAAAAGGATGGCCGAGGATCTAGCAGAGTTTCTTGCAAAGAATCATGTTAAAGTACGTTATATGCACTCAGAAATAGATGGATTGCAAAGGACGGAACTCATAAGACAGCTTCGCTTAGGCGAATTTGATGTTTTGGTAGGAATAAACCTGCTCAGAGAGGGGTTAGATATTCCTGAAGTATCATTTGTAGCAATCTTGGATGCAGATAAAGAAGGATTTTTGCGTAATAATACTAGCCTTATCCAAACCTTCGGGCGCGCAGCCAGAAATATTGATGGAATGGTCATTATGTATGCTGATACCATAACGGACTCTATCAGGAACTCGATCAATGAAACAGAAAGGAGACGAACTAAGCAGATAGACTACAACATAAAGAACGAAATAACTCCTCAATCAATTATCAAGGCAATTCCAGACAGAGCAGGAGAGATGCCAGACGAGTATCTGGATGTACAACTTAATACGAAATCGATGACGAGGTTAGATCTAGTAAGAGTCGCGCTTGAAACTGAGTTCACAATGAAGAAGTATGCCGAGGATTTGGATTTTGAGAACGCGATAAAATTTAGGGACAAGTTGGCAAAGATAAGGAGCGCTTTAGGAGAACCAATTTTATCAGAGGTTGAATAAATAAAGTTTGCACGATAAAATTATCATTCGCGGCGCAAGAGAGCACAACTTGAAAAACATTAGCTTAGAGATCCCAAAGAACAAGCTGGTTGTCATAACTGGATTATCAGGCTCGGGCAAATCGACTCTTGCATTCGATACTATTTATGCGGAAGGCCAAAGGAGGTATGTAGAGTCTCTATCAGCCTATGCAAGACAATTTTTGGAGCTAATGGATAAGCCGGATGTTGACTCAATCGACGGTTTGTCACCAGCAATCTCAATTCAGCAAAGGACCACGAGTAAAAATCCTCGTTCGACGGTAGGAACCGTTACTGAAATCTATGATTACCTTAGACTTCTATACTCCAGAATAGGCATACCACATTGTCCTCATTGCAGGCAAAAAATCACAAGCCAATCTGCGGATTCGATAACAGATTCAATACTCAGAACCGCAGAGCAGAAGAAGACAATCATACTTGCACCAGTAATACAATCCAAAAAGGGGACCTACGAGAAATTATTTGATGAACTGAAACACAATGGATACGCGCGGGTGAGATTAGATGGCGAACTGATAAACCTAGATGATGAAAGCAGCTACGATTCTAGTGGCCATCGAAAATTATCGTATCCTAGACTGGACAAGCAAAAGAAGCACACCATTGAAGTTGTTATTGACAGATTGATACCAACTGATGACGATAAAAGTAGATTGTTTGAGTCAGTCCAGTCAGCATTGAAAGTGGGGAATGGCGTCGTAGTTGCTTCCACTGATAGCGAAGATACGTTGTATTCTCAACGCAATGCATGTGCCCGCTGCGGCATCAGCCTTGGTGATTTAGAACCGCGGAGTTTTTCCTTTAATTCTCCATTTGGTGCATGCAAAGAATGCAACGGCCTGGGAATTAAAATAGAATTCGATCCTGAACTAATTATTCCGGACAAATCAAAAAGCATCTTGGAAGGAGCAGTCAAACCGTGGTCAGGGCATTTTGCAACTTTTCGGTCTGCAATGCTTAGAGATGTAGGCAAGCGGTTCGGCTTCGACCTCCGCACTCCTATTTCAGATATGACAGACAAGCAACTCAAAATTATAATCTATGGAACTGATGAAAATATTCAATACAGGTACGAATCAAGAAATTCTGACTCGAGATGGGAATATCGTGGCCGCTTTGAAGGTGTCATTCCCAACTTGGAACGCACTTACAAGGAGACTGAATCTGATTCAAAACGGGAGGAACTTATGCAATTCATGCGTGAGCAGCCTTGCGAAAAATGTCATGGAAAACGATTACGAGACGAAGTTCTTTCTGTGAAGATTCAGCAGAAATCAATAATCGATATTTGCGATCTTTCAATTGATGAATGTTTCAATTTTTTTGACAAAATAACACTTTCAGAAACAGAGAGACACATAGCCAAAATCATACTAAAAGAAATAATTTCAAGACTTGACTTCCTGCGCAACGTAGGTTTGACTTATCTGACTTTGAACCGAATGACAGCTTCCTTATCCGGTGGCGAGTCCCAGAGGATTAGATTAGCCACTCAAATCGGTTCCAATCTGACTGGAGTCCTTTATGTCTTGGATGAGCCTACGATAGGTTTGCACCAGAGAGACAATGCAAGACTAATCGATACACTCAAGAAATTGCGCGATCTCGACAACACGCTGCTAGTTGTCGAACACGACGAAGAAGTTACCCGCTGTTCGGATTGGATCGTTGACATAGGCCCGGGTGCCGGTGTTCACGGGGGGCAGATTGTTGCAAGTGGTACATTAGAAAAAATTCTAGACACCAAAGATTCTGTCACTGGTGCTTATTTGCGTGGCGATATGCTTGTGTCCCATCCTGCACAAAATAGGAGGACTCCCCTTAATTGGATAGCAGTGCATGGTGCTCGCGAGAATAATCTGAAATCTATTGATGCGCAGTTTCCGCTAGGGTGCATGACGGTCGTAACCGGCGTTTCTGGTTCGGGTAAATCAACTCTGGTAAATGATATCTTTTTCAGGGCTCTTGCCAATTATTTTTATGATTCCAAGGAACGACCTGGCAAATACGATAGTATCTCTGGTTTAGAACATGTAGATAAAGTGATTGGGATAGACCAGTCACCAATAGGACGAACGCCAAGATCTAATGCTGCTACTTACGTCAATGCTTTTACACCAATTAGGGAGCTCTTCTCAAAGACCCCTCATGCTAGGGAACTTGGCTATATGCCAGGCAGATTCTCCTTTAATGTTTCTGAAGGTCGTTGCGAGGTATGCGAAGGAGGGGGTGTAAGGAGGATTGAGATGCAATTCCTACCTGACGTCTATGTAACTTGTGATGAATGCAAAGGTAAACGATATAATTCTGAGACACTAAAGGTAAAATATAAAGGAAAAACAATTTCTGAAGTCCTGGATATGACCGTGGAGGAAGCCTTAGAATTTTTCAAAAACGTTCCTGTTGTTGAAAAAAAACTTCAGACTCTTAATAAGGTCGGTCTAGGATACATCAGATTAGGCCAGCCTGCCACTACGCTATCGGGCGGTGAGGCGCAAAGGATCAAACTTGCAGCTGAACTTTCAAAAAGAGATACTGGAAAAACTCTATACATACTTGACGAGCCCACTACTGGTCTTCATTTTGCAGATGTTAGCAAATTATTGAGTGTCTTGAACACGTTGGTTAATCTTGGCAATACCGTTATTGTTATTGAACATAACCTAGATGTTATAGCTTGTGCTGATTGGATTATTGATCTCGGACCCGAAGGTGGAGATGGAGGTGGCGAGATAATCGTAGCAGGAACGCCTGAAGATGTTGCTAAGAAAGAAGACAGCTACACAGGCAGATATCTAAAACCAAAGCTGTCAATAGATCAGATGATTATCAGAAAAGGTGCAAGAACATCGCGCTAGCTACAGAAAAAATTAATCTACAGGTTAAACGCCTTCCGGCCTCGCCTGGGGTTTATATAATGAAGGATATCTCAGGTAGTATAATTTACATAGGGAAGGCCAAGAACCTGCAGAAGCGTGTTAGCTCCTACTTCTCAAAACAAAGTGCGGCTATCAGCGAAAATATCCCTCACCAGAATGATAATTGGAAAACCTCAAGACTCGTTGGCAAGATTCATGATGTAGACTTCATCCTAACAGATAATGAGATCGAGGCATTTTTACTGGAATCGAACCTAATCAAAAGGTACAGACCTGTATTCAATATAGAACTAAAAGATCAGCAGAGGTATACATATCTGAAGATCACAGATGAGACTTTTCCTCGATTACTTGTCGCAAGACGTAATAGAAAGGGTGATATTTACGGACCAAAAGGCAAGGTATACGGCCCTTTTGTTCGTGGAAGTTCAAAATTTCTTGCTGTTGGACTACTAAGAAAATTATTCAAAATTAGAATTTGCGACAAGTTACCAAAGAAGCCTTGCTTGGAATATTTTCTTAAAAATTGCGACGCCCCATGTATCAACAACGTAACCAGAGATGAATACAAGAAGAATGTTGACACGCTCCACAGTATCCTGCGTGGAAAAAGCAACATCGACAAGTTTGTTAACGAAATGGAAGCTGAGATGAAGCGAGCTGCTGAAATTCAAGACTATGAGAAGGCCCAGCAGATACGTGATACTCTACGTCGATTAAATAATCTGAGTGCGAAACAAAAAATGGAAAAGTTTCTGCGTCGTAATCTCGACGAAGAATATGTGGGAATTATAAAAGAAATCGAAACTGCAGTCGCACATGTAATGACCTTGCGCCGAACAAAAGGCGTTATCACAGACAGGAAAAAATTTGATTTTGAGCTCATTGGAGATAATTCTCTCGCTACTTTCCTTTCACAATACTATTCAACGGTGCTTGAAATTCCTAGGTTTGTTTACGTTAATGAAATGCCTGTATCTAGGGAAACATTAGAGGCGTCGATTGAGCGATTCACAGACCACGAGGTGAACATTATTTTAGTTTCAGATGACTTTGAGCTAAAAGAAAAAAAAGATCTAATGGATTTGGTTATACGCAACCTTAAATTACACGTTGAAAATGGCCACGCTCCAGGGATAGTAGAATTGAAAAATATCCTTCACCTGCCAATTATCCCTTCAGTAATCGACTGCTTTGATATTTCCAACTTCGGAAATACATACGCTGTCGGAGCTTGTACGCGTTTTGTTGATGGGAAACCGTATAAAGATGGCTACAGGAAGTTCAAAATTAGATTGACGTTCAACCAGAATGATTTCGCAATGATACAAGAGATAGTGACAAGGAGATATTCACCAATACAAACCGAAAACTATCCTCGTGGTCGCGCTCAACTTCTACCTGACCTGATAGTGATTGACGGAGGAAAAGGACAACTACATTGTGCAATAGATGCCATTCATAAAGCTGGATTAGAGGTACCGTGTATATCGCTTGCAAAAGAAAATGAAGAAATCTATTCTCCAGACTCGACCCATCCTGTCCTTCTTTCTAGAAATAGTCCCGCTCTAAAAGTAATCCAGTATATCAGAGATGAAGCACACAGGTTCGGTTTAGCTTATAACAGGAACTTGAGGAGAATTAAGACTAATCATAAAAATGTTAGCAGTCCTAATTTGATAAAAACCTAATTCTCATTTCAATAATGCCCTAGTCGAGGCCGGGATCCAGTAGCTTAAAATAAATTCAATATATTATGCACTCAATAGTCAGTCAAACAATTGAGCGTAAGAAAAATAGTAATTGCTGGGGTAACCAGCGGAGTAGGAAAGAGTACCGTTGCAGCAGCAATTATGTATGCCCTTAAGAGGAAGGGCTTCGTAGTTCAACCTTTCAAAGTTGGTCCTGACTTTATCGATCCCAGTTATCATACTTATGTGACCGGTAGGCAATCTCGAAACCTGGATATATGGATGATGCGCAAGAGCGGAGTACTACGATGTTTCAATAGCTGCTGTTTTGATGCTGACTTCGGAGTAATCGAAGGAGTTATGGGGCTTTTTGACGGAGTATCGGGCAAAGATGATTTCGGTAGTACGGCTCATGTTGCCAGACTTCTGGATGCATCCATCATATTAGTGATTGACGCAGCGAAAGCAGCGAGATCCATCGCTGCGATAGCTTTGGGTTTCATACGTTTTAGTAAATCGTTAAAGATAGCAGGAATTATTTTAAATAATGTCGCAGGTCAAAAACATGCGACTTTTATTAGCGATGCTTTTGCGGGAAAAATCAAAGTTCCAATTGTAGGTATTATAGAGAGGACTAAGAAAATCAAGATGGAAGAGCGTCACTTAGGCCTGATCCCTACCGCAGAGCTTGAAGACAAAAAAAAGAGAGCGATAATTCGCTCGGCAAAATATGCGTCTGAACAGATTGACCTTGACAAAATAAGAGATGTGTGGAACGTGCCAAGTGAGGTGCGTAATAAACAATCTACAGCGCAATTGTCAACCAGTAGATTAACGGTAGCTGTTGCGTTGGACGAATCGTTCAATTTTTATTATGCTGACAACCTTGATGCTCTGAGGAAACAACGGGTAAACCTATTATTTTTCAGTCCTGTTCATGATTGCACTTTACCTGAGGATATATCTGGTATTATACTTGGAGGTGGATTCCCAGAAGTTTTGTCAGAAAAACTGAGTAAAAACCATTCCATGAAAATGTCGATGTTAAAGGCAGCTGAAAACGGTACTCCAATTTATGCCGAATGCGGCGGGTTAATGTACCTAACCCGATCAATTGGCGAGTACGAATTGGGCCGTCGGGGCAATAAAAAATGGAAAAAGAAGAAGATGGTCGGTCTCATTGATGCGGATACTTTTATGGCTCAAAAGTTAACTTTGAATTATACTAAGGCTGACTGCAATACATCCCCATTTAGCAACGTGTCTAATATCCGAGGACATGAATTCCATTACTCAAGGATTAGAAATATCGCAGGCGATGCAAAATTCGCCTACACAATGACTAGAGGGAATGGCGTTGACGGCAAGAAGGATGGTTTTAAAGTCCATAACTGCCTTGCGTCATATATGCATGTCCACTTCGCCGATACACGGCTGCCACGTGAGCTTGTTAAAAGTTTCGATAAAAATCGTACGAGGTAAGACCTAGTGGAGGTTAAGAGTGTGAAAACGATTCTGCAGCTCTGAATCTCAGCGACCGCCAAGTTCAATCTTTTTTTTCAATGCATAGTTCATTTCTTCGAAGGTATGACGAATATCCTTATCCATACGGTCGCCACCAAGGAAGGTGCCAAGACCACTGAAGATTTCTCGATGAATCAATCGTACATGATTTTGTTCGAGCTGCTCTATTGTAAATATGCGCTCACCGTTCAACAACCCAGGTAGCAGGCCTTTGCCATACCACCTCAGTTCATGATTTGGTTCAATCTTTGTTATTGTCGGCCTATACGTCCTATTTTTCCCACTAGAGGTTGAGATACGTATCTCCAGCTTTGATCCCTCCACGACAGTTCCAATAATTTCACGGATAAACGGATTCCAGTCAGGGAAATGGGCAAAATCCGTAAGCACTTGCCAAACCTTTTCAGCTGATGCGTTTATTTCGATTTCTGTTTTTATTTCCTTCAACGACCATCTTTTCTTGTTCTTCCTCGAACTTCTAGTTAAATTTTTTTGCTCTGAAAAAGTAAATCTTTTCTCCGGATTGACATCTGCTAAGTAAGTTGTCGCTTTCTTTTAGTTATGGGCCGAGTTTAGTTTGGAGGCATTCCTTCTTCTTTTTTTTCTTCCAACAGGCTCTGTATGATAGCGGTGTTCACTTCATCCATATCCACGTTTTGCTTCAAATAATTAGTAAAGTTTCCTGTGGTAATAATTCCTTCAGCTCCATTATGGCCGACAACCAACAAATGTCTCACCTTGTGTTGGATCATTACGTTCGCTGCTACTCGTAGTAGAGAGCTCGAACCGACTGTAATAAGAGGAGTCGACATTATCTTCTGAATTATGACTTTGCTACTGCTCACATCATTAGCACAAACGCGTCTCACCAGGTCACGCTCCGTTATAATTCCTACATACTTACCTCCGCCATCGACGACTAACAGGGAGCTCACGTTACTATTCCTCAATTTCTTGGCTGCCTGTTGAGCAGTGTCAGATTCATTGACCGTTTCCAGTCTTTCACTCATAATCTCGCCAATTGTTGTAGATTTCTTCGAAGCCATGTCTGTCACAGAACTTGTGTCCTTCCTTCTTAATATATTATAAAAAATATCATCCTACAATTTATAGGGGTTTTCATAGTCAATGTTGTCGTTTTTTCCAAATTTCTGAAGTAGAAGCATTAATGCATTCATTATAGAAGACGCTGCGGCGCTTCCACCTTTCCTGCCTCTATTAGTGATAAACGGAATTTTTGTCTTGGAAAGTTCTTCTTTTGACTCCGGTGCGGAAACGAAACCAACGGGCATTCCTATCACTAGCGCAGGTTTAGTCGCGCCCTCATTTATCATCTTTATCGTTTCAAATAATGCGGTCGGCGCATTACCTATCAGTACTATTCCCTCATTCATTTCATTTGCCGCATGACGCATTGCCATTTCTGATCTAGTTTTGTTTAATCGACGCGACATTTCTACCAAAGTTTTATTTGAGATATGGCAGACAGCACTAAGCCCAAGAGCAGAAAGCGATTTTTTATTTAAAGCTGCGAGAACCATATCTACGTCGGTGACAATAGTACAATTGCTTTTCATAGCATTAAAGCCTGAAACTAGCGCATCATTAGAAAATATTATTTTAGCCGTAGTCACAAAATCGAAATCTGCGGTAGCATGTATAACCCTCCGTACGATATCCCATTCTAATCGAGCATAATCATGATCGCCTATCTCGCTATCTATTATCTCAAAGCTTTTTTTTTCTATATCTAACGCTCTTTCCGCCATCCCTCTATTGAAGGCTGTTTCTGGTCGCTGGTCAGCAGAATCCAAGTCTTTTTTCCTCAACCTCCCTTGCTCGCTCGATTAGAAGATTAATTAATTTCTGATCCACCCCCAAGTGACTCGTCATAAATGCGTTTTCGAACGGCTGTTTTTTTAGCGCTTCATTAACGTCAGCAATTACATCCCGTTTTATATGGGCGCCTTTATGAAGAAAATATGGCATTAATATGACAATTTTTGGGTTATTATCAAGCAAGTTTTTTAGCCCTTGCTGGATATTCGGCTTGTCCAATTCAAGAAAACAAAATTTCACTGCACGATAAAAGGGCCTTAAGGTATTGACGATATAAACAAAAGCATCTCTGGCATTTTTATCACTACTGCCGTGGCCTATAAGAAGAATATCACATTCAAGATCGGAATATCGAATACTCTTTTCTTTTTTCAAGCAGGTGATTCTATCCATTACCAATTGTGTCATCATAGAATGGTAACTAAGAGGCTTTGTAATCACCAAATTCAGCTTCTTAATCTTACTGATTCTAGCGCTTTGCCTGACCGAATCCTTTAATTTCATTCCAGGATAGAGAAAATATGGCATCACAGTTATGAAATCTGCACCATTTTCTTGACATTTTTTGATTCCTTCCTCGATGAAGGGCGGAAGTACTTCCAAAAAACAATAATCTGCGTAATAGTATCCTCCATTTGTTTTGACAAGCGAGCAGATATCCTCCAGTTCTTGTCTGACTTCAGGCTCTCGACTTCCTCTATCTATAATCAGTATTGCTTTTTTCAAACTGCTAAAACCTCACCCTGGCAATTGCCACAGTAAGATCTGGGGGATATTTTTGTTTTGGCACTACCAAATCGCCTTTGGCACTCAGAATCGCAGAGGCCTCCGACACACTCGGAGTGCCTTCGAACCTTTTTACGGTCTCAGAAGGATTTGGTACGGGTATAATTCCGAGTTTGTTTCTGTCATAAACCTCTACGGGGATTTTGTAGATGGATGAAAAATCTTGCAAGCCTTTTACACCTGCCTCCCGATTGATCGACGCAATATTTCTTATCGAATTGAAGCTCAAGCCTTCATTTTTCATTGTATTCTTCACACCGTGTTCGATAACCCCGCTGTTTGTATCCCGATGAATTCCTATCCCCACAACCAAGCTTTTTGGTCTATAAAGAACTGATTTTTCTAAAATAAGCGGGTCATCGATTATCCTATCCGAAATAACTAGCGCTCCTTTAAAATGCGATGACTTTAAATCATCCAGATTACGGACAAGTGTTACATTACTAGGCAACGATTTATTCTGCCACCAATCCTTTTCGCCTGTCTCCTGAAAAACACCGATTTTTTCTTCATTAACCATGAAGGCACTGACCTTGGTGACATTTTCAAAGTTGTCAATTGTCCATGAAAACTCTCTTCCCAACAGGTCAACAGCAATAGTCTCGTTTACGTCTGCTGCTGTAGTTATTACCGGCTGGCAGTTGTCAAAAAAGGAGGAAACTAGCCTTGCGAGCGAATTCGCCCCCCCAAGGTGGCCTGAGAGAGCGCTGATAACAAAATGTGCCTTATCGTCAATTACAATGACTGCAGGGTCTGTCTTCTTGTCCACTAGAAAGGGTGCAATTAGCCTGACTACTGCGCCTAGCGAAAATATACAAATCAATGCATCATTTTTTTTGAACAGGTTTGCTATCAACTGAGAAGTTTGTTCTTTAAACCAATTCATGTTGGACATCGACGGGTTAGCATATTTTATAGGTGCATAAACTTGTACCTCTGGCATTTTCTCCATTATTCTATTTGCGATGTCGATTCCATGTCTTGTAATGGCTATCACGGCCGTGTTTCCTGTCATCGGGGCTACCAAGTTCAATAAGGAAGTAGAAAATAAAAAATCTTTCCCAAATTATCTGCGAGCAGTCTAATACCCAATACGATATCGCGGCCTGAAGCGATTTATCTCAGCAATATATCATAGTGTTCAGTCGCACTGCCAAGCTAGATAGCCGAATCTTACAATGGCACTGATAACGCAAGTAACATACTGGAAATACCATACTGGAACAATAGCATTATATGGTATCAGGACCAAATCCAGTCTTATGTTTTGAGTTAGGTATTTCGAATTCGACGTTTATTCTGCTCTCCGGGTGTCAAAATTCATGGTCGGGCACGACCAAGACAGATACCCTGACGCGAGCAAAAGAGATTGGGATTGTGTAATTAAAATCGGCGGCGAGCCAACACTAGAGGTCACGATGTTACGCGCGGTAGGAGGGACCACCAGGAAATTGCCCTGATACTTTGCCATCAAAATCAAACATGATCACTTCTAATTCTAACTCTCCCTTCGAGTATTCACGCATATGTTCATAGACTTTTTTGCAAATCAAATCAAAGAAACCGGTTATTTGATAAGTCGTAATTATTTCAGATACGTGTCTAGCGGTATTGGCATTTCTTATCTCCTCTAGAGTTGACATCGGAATCCTCGGGAAGCACTCGGAAGCAACGTGCGCCATGAACTCCATGTCGACGTGCGAGCCTCGAACATGGGTCTGCTTGATTCCCATTGACATTTTCGTTAATTTTCCTACAAAACCTGCTATTGTAGCCTTCCGGATTTGTTTTAGCGCGCAATGTCTAATAGAGTAACCAGCAAAGTCTCCCATTTGAATGAAGCAGTGCTCTGGAAGAGTTTTACCGAAAAGATCTTTAGCAAAGTCTTCGCTCCGACCGCCCGTTGTCAACACAACACGCTCATCACCCATTGCTCGAGCTACATCCAGAGCCTGTCGAATTGCAGCTGCAAAAGAGGCTGTCGAGTAAGGAAATACGATTCCAGTCGTCCCGAGTATTGAAATCCCTCCGATTATCCCAAGCCTAGGATTGTCAGTTTTTTTTGCAATTTCTTCTCCCATAGGCACAGAAATAACGACTTTCACACCGTGGTCCTTCAAACGTTCCGCCGCGACTTCGCTAACAGCCCTTTCTATCATTTTTATTGGACTTAGATTGATTGCGGGCTTACCGATATCTATCCCAAGGCCGGGTTTTGTTATCCTGCCGACGCCATTCCCTCCGTCAATCGAAACGATTCCGACCTCGTTAGTTAGAAAAACAGTTGAGCAAACCTCTGCTCGATCTGTGACATCAGGATCATCTCCCGCATCTTTGACGACTGCTGCGGTAGCCGAATATTGTTCTTTTGTAGTGTTCGTCCATGCGATCCTGATGTTCATTGTTTTCCCCTTGGGCAAAGACACCGAAACATCGTTGACGGTCTTCTGGGATAGCAGCGCGATAAGAGCTGCTTTAGTCGCAGCGGTCGCTGAAGTTCCAGTCGTAAAACCCGTCCTCAGAGCACCTCGATTCCTTTTTTCTTGAATTTCCAGAGGCAGCTGCTGCTCCCTTTCTGCTAGCTCGAGATCTTTTTGTGACTCCGTATCTTGTGTATCTGCTTTTGCCGTATCTTCTCCTCTCAATTGGTCTTCACCATTTTCACTTGTGTCCAATAGCCTTTCGTCATCCATCAAAAAATATCATAATAACACGATACCGCCCCCTACAACTAGGGTGTTTCCAGTTGCAAACGAGAAACCACTGCTCGCAGCGCGGGCCACTATCTTTGATACTTCTCCCGGTTTAGCCAATCTCTTCATGGAAGGTTCCTCTATGGCATTCATTTTTTTGTCGGTAGACATTGAATTGTAGGTTCCGTCCTTAGCAATGTTTCGGAGCAGTGAATGGTGGTATTGCGACCATGTACATGCTTGGTCATCGCGCTCGCTTCGTATTTTGCTGCAAGTCTTGCTATTAAAATGACACCTTGCGTTGTCTACTAAAATGTCTATCCGATGGCGAACCCCTATTATTTCCTCCAATACAAAGATATCAGTTATACCGAATTTTGCACCAAATGCTTTGCCGCTTATTTCTTTAGCTAGTTGTACTGCTCTTTGCTTACTCCCAGAGCAAATCACAACGTCTGCATCGTTGTTCTCTGCGAATTCTTTTGCTATCGCTAATCCAATACCTCTAGTCGGGCCGGTAACTACGGCCACCTTGCCGCTCAGAGACAATGACAATTGCTTATTTAGACCCGATCCTTCTTTTATTATTTTTATCTGATGCCTAACATCAGTATGTCTAACACACGCCAAGATTTGAGTGATTTTACGACCTGCCTGAATCCCAAGGTTGGAGTATTTTACGTTTGATTCATATTGACAAAAACAATACGTACTCCATATTGTCCTCCGTACAAATTGCAGCGAACGTCGTCAAGAATTTGGAACGGGAAGACTACAAGCTCCTCAGAGTTTTTGCTTCCGGACTTGAACATCATGAAACTCTTACAAGGCACCAGTTAGTGGGCTACTCAAAATTGCATGGGGACATAGTCGATTATAGAGTGAAAGGACTACAAGAAATGAATCTAATTAACAAAAATAATAGGGGTTTTACTATCCTCAATGCAGGACTTGATACTTTCGCATTAAAGATCCTGGCTGAGAAAAATATCATAAGTGGTATCGGAAAACCCATTGGTGTCGGCAAAGAATCGGACGTGTACGAGGCCGTAACAGATCGACAAGAGGAAAGAGCTGTCAAATTCTTTAGAATCGGCAGAATAAGCTTTAGAGAAGTAACCAAGAAAAGGTCTTTTGCATTAAAGGAACACGACAGAATACATCACTGGTTACTCGTCAATATTAGCGCAGCCAAGAAAGAAGTAGAAATGCTACAGCGTCTAAAAAATACTGGTATCAGCCTTCCTCGGCCTTTGTACCGGACAATGCACTGCATTGCTATGAACCGAATAAATGGAGCTAGACTTGTAAGTGTGAAAGACCTTGAACAGCCAAGCACAGTATTGCAAAACATTTTGTTAAGCATAGGAATAGCTTACAAGAATCATATCATACATTCTGATCTAAGCGAATATAACGTTTTGGTAGGAGAAACCTCATGCGATGCGTGGATTATTGACTGGCCTCAAGCAGTGACGACGGACCATCCCAACGCTCAGCAGTTAATAAAAAGGGATGTATTCAATATTGTACGATTCTTTAACCGTAGATTCGGGGCAGGTAAAAATCTGGATGACGCCTTGAGAGATGTTCTGAACTCGTCATCATCACGACCTACTACCACAAAAAATTCTGCGGCCCCAAAGATTTCTACTTAGTAAGCAAAGAGACCTTATCTGTAATTTCCCATGTAAATCCCGGTTCATCTCTACCAAAATGACCATACGCAGCGGTTTTTCTATAGATCGGTTTTTTGAGATCAAGCGTGCTGATAATTCCAGCCGGCCTCATATCAAAGCTTTTTTTCACCCGCTCTTCGATTTCATCCTCCGCGATCTTACATGTGCCAAATGTATCTATCATTACGGAGACCGGTTCTGCAATGCCAATTGCGTAAGCGATTTGAACCTCACACCTATCAGCCAAGCCTGATGCAACAACATTTTTTGCGACGTATCTCGCTAAATAACACGCTGATCTATCTACCTTAGATGGATCTTTCCCCGAAAACGCGCCACCCCCATGCCTGCCCATTCCACCATAGGTGTCAGCAATGACTTTTCTGCCCGTCAGTCCAGTATCGCCTTGTGGTCCGCCAATTACGAATCTACCGGTAGGATTAACAAGGTATTTTGTTTTGACATCAACCCAGTTACCGCAAACTGGCTTTACCACTTTGTTAATAATTTCCTCTCTCAACTGTTGTAGATGAATATCCGGTGAATGCTGAGTAGAAATCACAACTGTATCGATCCTTACGGGCTTGGAATCTTCATACACTACCGATACCTGTGATTTCCCGTCAGGCCTAACCCAGTCTAATTCCTTGTTCTTTCTGACTTGTGACAGTTTCAGGGATAATTTATGCGCCATCGATATAGGCAAAGGCATAAGCTCTCTAGTCTCGTCTGAAGCATAACCAAACATCAAACCTTGATCTCCTGCACCCTGCTCCTTGTTGTAGCCTGGGGTGATACCCATCGAGATATCCGGACTTTGCTCATGAATCGATACAAGGACTGAGCAAGTTTCCGAATCAAATCCGTATTCTGTTTTATCATAACCAATTTCCTTTATTGTCCTTCGGATGGTGCGTTGCAGATCGAATCTCCCAGTAGAGGTTACCTCACCGGCAACGAATACAATTCCAGTAGTAGTCATTGCTTCGACTGCAACTCTGGAGTCAGGATCTTGTTTTAGGAATTCATCTAGAAGCGAATCTGAGATCTGATCACATAATTTGTCCGGATGCCCCTCCGTTACGCTTTCGGACGTGAAAATTGATCTTCGTACCATACGAATCTGCTTTTATAGCTTGAATTTACGAAGCTCACTTATATCTCGTCAGAATTCTTTCTCAAGCTTTATGAAGAGGACATTATTTCCTCTAATTACAACCTTGCCGTAGTTTGCCAAAACGTCAGCCCCATCGAACTCTTCAGCATTTACCAGAATCAGATTCATATAAGAATCAACGTTGCTCATCTTGCCGCGATATTCGATCTCGCTCTTCAATCTCACGGCAACCTTTCGATTGACTGCACGCTGCAAAGTAGATAATGGTCGTTTTGGTTGCTGGGATGAAGGTGAAGACGACAAATCCAACTAATCACTTTGGATGTGAGAGCACCGTAGCTACAATAAAAAGGTTCCCCTGTTCTTGCGAAACAGCCATATCAGTTTATTTCACTAGTACAGTACTGAAAAACTGATGCCACATGTTTTACCGACTGGATGTAAAGCAATTGATAACCTTCTTGGAGGCGGGATTCACTATGGGATGGTTACAGACATTTACGGCGAAAGTGGTACAGGCAAGTCACAATTATGTTTTACTATCTGCGCAAGAACTGCAGAATATTTTGAAACCCGTCAGCAAGTAAGCGTCGTTTTTATTGATACAGGAGGAACGTTCCGGCCCGAAAGAATTACGGAGATTGCTGGAATGGCAAAAATGAAGACCGACATTCTTGACAAAATTCTGGTTGTGAGATCTTTATCATCTACTGATCAAATAAACTCGATCAACAGACTCTCCAAAATCAATCCTCGTCTGTTAATAATAGATGGTGTTGCGTCATTATTCACGACCGACTATCGAGGCGCGGCAAGGCACCTAGCTCTAATGAAACATCTTCATGAGTTGTCGGTGGCGGCTATTAATCTTCGCTGCGCCGTAGTAATGACAAATATGGTTCGTACTGCGATTACTGCTGGAAACCAAGTAAAGACTTCCATAATTATGGTAGAAAATCCCAATAGGTCAAAGACGCAACAATCTGATCAACAACGAGAGCTCATGGGGACTTCTGTCTCCATTTATGCACACATGAAATTGATGCTAAAAGCTACAAATTTGGAGAAATCCATCTTCAAGGCAGTCTTATTACAGCCTTCAAGCAAACAAGAGGCATACTATACACTTACAACAAAGGGTGTTACCGACCTTCCCTAGCATTCGGTGAATGGAACCTTTCGCATTCGATTTACGCTTTCATTAGTTATACATAAAGTAGTAAATATATAAAGTTTAGTTGCATATAAAGCAACATTGACAATACATAAAGCTTTATTATTCGTTAACGAATATATCTTTATAATACAATAACTAAATCAGCTCAACAATTGACAGTTACTAAGAAGGAGGGTAAGGATACCCGAACGTTTACCTTCAAATTTAATACAGATATCATTCGTTCACTTAAGATGCTGGCGTTGGAAAGGAATACCACTGCTACTGCGTTACTTGAAGAAGCTGTAATTCGTCTCTTAAAGGAAAATAAGAAGCTTTGATCTGCAATGACCAATAATATAGTATAGAACTCGTTAGGCTATTTCATGCAATCTGACTATGACGCTGCATTAGACAATGCAAAGCATGAGGTGCAATTTCCGTATAAACAATTAGTAGAATTGGAGCCATCCGAAAAAGATCTACACAATCGAAAGCCTGCAGATTCCACGAAAAATAACTTGATTCAAAATGTGTTTTATGTGATGGAGAAGGTAGACTTCGATAATCGTCATAGAGATTTATTGTCTAAAACTCTGATTGCACAAGCGCTATGAGACTGTTAGAGGAACGCATTGGCAAATGAAACCTAAAGGTAGACGGTAGCTTTTTCTCAAAAGATTTGCAAGGCAGGTTGGAAATCAATTTATTCAAAAGCTCCAGTTTTAAGCACCACTAACCACAAAAATACAAAAGCATGCCTTTTCTGGGACAGACAATAATCTTGACGACATTAGAATCCTTATGATTTTCAGTTAGATTGTAGAAGAATTAGAAGAATATAGGCAGAAAGCAAAGAAATGACCAAATAGCAAAGTAAAAATAGGGAATATCAGTATGGAATATTAACCAACACATACCAGCCAAACGATAGAGAACCTCCGTATCATGCGACACAATTTCTGTGTTGTGTTGTTGCATGATAGGAGGATTGGCTCTATCTGTTACGTTGTCTGTGTCTTATGGTGGTTTAAAAAGACACATAACCATACTCTGTATGTTTAGTGGATACACTCGAGAACACAAGCCAGATTTGAT
>DAOM01000013.1:0-5893 GCA_002501855.1 Candidatus Nitrosopolaris nunavutensis | reverse complement strand
AAAAATAGAATCTGTAACTGAGCGACTTGTCAAGGTGACTATTTTAGATATCGATGACTATGATGCCCTAATTCCACTAGGGTTAAAAGAATTCCAGGTGGGTGATTACGCTGTGCTTCAAACTTTAAAAAATTCTACTCACGCTGCTATTTTTACTGGAGGTGACGACAAGATAATAATCCTAGCGAGCGGTATTAGTAAGGATGAACTTAACAAGGAAAAAACGAAAACAATCAACGCAGTAGATAGAAAGAAGGAGAAGGATTATCATTAGTTATTCTTAAAAATTAGTATCTCCCAATTTCTTTTGAGCGTGCAAGCATTCGTGCCTGATCCTGCTCAAAGCGCCGCCGGTCGTCTCTTTCCAATAATTCCGCAGCTACTTTTGTGGCTTTTTCCTTCATTGTCGATCACTACCATTGTAACAAATGCAGTTGCAGCTCATGAACGATGATCAAGATCGTCAGCTTCCATACTAACTTCAAGTTTATTCGAAGATCGCTTCAGATAGTTCAATATACCTTTGAGGATCAGTGCATTGATTATGAATACCGTAATTATGAATACTGTCACCCTATCGATACCTGCGGTAACAACGTTAGACCCAAAAATGACGTCTTGCAACAAGACCGGCGATAAGGTAGACGTGTTTCAATATTAAACCTCCAAATACATCTTCTTCGGGGTTAGCATCCGAAGGAGGCGTTATCACTGTCATTTCAGTTTCAGATTCAGTTGCAAGGTTGCCTCTGCGGTACCTTTATCGGATGACATTCCCTCATTCGTGAGAACATAGAAATTTATAAAATTAGATTACTAATGGGAGAGATCGAGAAGTATACAAAAATAGAACCTGCGGATAATATACTCATCTGCATTTCTAAGCGCGGAGCTAGGCTGGGGTGGTTTGGCTCAATACTAAGGAGGTAATACAAAGCATAAAGCCTAACTCATGTTTTTGAAAGGCCGCTTCTTTCACCTATGGTGACAAATTTTTCATTTAGCTTTTCTCTCAGGATGTCAAGCCTCGCCACAACTCCTATCAGTTTATTCTCGTCATCTACGACAGGTACAAGGACAATAACCTTTTGGAGCATGACGTCAATTATCTCGTCTATCTCGGTATCCCGCTTTACCACAGCCGGGTTTCTGGTCATTATATCTGTAGCGCGAAGGCTATCAAGGTTCTTGCCTTGTCGTACTGCTCGCAAGATATCGGCCGCAGTAACTATTCCTGTAACTCTGATATTATTGTCGATAACAGGAACGCCGTTAAATTCTCCAATGAGAAGTCTGGTACTTATTTCCGTACCCGTAGTGCTCTCCCTGGCAGCCACGACATTAGTGGTCATTAAATCAAAAGCTTTCGTTATTCGGGTTTCACCCTCTCTCATCAGCGCTTAAAGTGGTATTAAATGTATCAGCTCTAAGGTTTTCGACTGATACCACTAGTCTAGGTAAACTCAAGCTAATTCATCGAGCCAATTATTCAAAGCCTATAATCCTCATCTATAGAGTTTCTGCAGATTAGAAACAGGTTAGACACCCTTTTTAAAACGCTTTGGGTAGGTGAGTTAATTCTTGATTTTGGGTTAAGCTGTTAAGTTAGACATTACTACGATAACTCATGACGTGATAACCGTAATAAAATCATATTATTATATAGATGTACAAACAACCATCTTTTTCACGACCTAGCCGTGCTTCTGTAATCGAATGCCTTCACAGCATCAACTAGCTCTCAGCAAACTAAAAAAGAATGTAGCGCCTCTACCATCAGCATTATTCTCAGCCCACATCTTGCCACCATGAGCTTCGACAATGCCTTTGGAGATAAATAAACCCAAACCCATGCATTTCCTTATCAGAAATAGAAAAGTTCATTGGTGGAATATTCTTGATATCCTTAATTTGCAATCTGTCTTTCAGAAGTATTTTGATCAATTCTACCCTTGTCGTCGATCGTCTTCCCATTAATGTCTGCCTTTGCTACCACCAACTATTTGGCTGTTACATCATTGCACAGAAATCGAAACTGTTGCAGGATTGCTGATAAAACGTTCTGAGGGCCAGAAGGAGCAGAGCTCGGGTGAGCTATTATCCTGATTCGCATTCAAGGGTGCAACGTTGATCAGATGCGATGCATGTCAATTAACTACCCACCTATTCTATGCATAAAATTTAGCGTTGGCTTCAGTGATTTTGTCCGTATGATCTTTATTATTCCTTCGGGTTTTTTCTTTACACTTTGGAGAATATATTCGGTGATCTCGTTCTCTGACCTTTTACCTCGTAACATACTTCTAAGATCATAGCCAGGATTTTCATAAAGACACGTCAATAATCTGCCATCAGAACTTATCCTTAATCTGTCACAATTACCGCAAAATGGCTCTGATATTGACGGAATAAATCCTACAGTACCAATTCCATCAACAAAAGAATAAAGCGTTGCAGGTTCAGAACTATTATTGTTGTCTACCCGCACAAGCTCCTTTACGACTTTGCTTATTCTGTTAATGGTCTCGTTCTTAGTAACAACTAGATTTGGTTCCCATATACCTGATCCGTCTAACGGCATGAACTCTATGAACCGTACAGTATAGCCTGTAAATCTGGCAAATCTGGCAAAGTCCGCAATTTCATCATCGTTCCACCCTCTCATTATGACGGTGTTTATCTTTATTTTCAGTCCAGCGTCATCTGCTACTCGTATCGCATTCATAACCTTGTCGAGTCCGCGTATACCAGTAATTGCTTTGAACCTATCTTCTTTGAATGTGTCTAAACTGACATTTATGCTTGACAGTCCTGCATCTCTGAGCTGCATCACCTTATCTCTCAGTAACAGGCCATTCGTCGTCATACTGATAGCCTTAATTTCATCGATATGGGATAATGTCTTAATTAGATCTTCTACTTTAGGTCTAACTAGAGGCTCACCCCCTGTTACCCTTATCTTATCGATACCTAGTCTAGCTAGAATAGTAGCAAGTTTGACGATTTCATCATAGGTTAAAATATTATTTTGTTCAATCCACTCGGTATTGCCGTTTGGCATACAATATACGCACCGCATATTGCATCTGTCTGTAATTGAGATCCTTAACTTTCTGCCAATCCTACCGAAACCATCAACCAGTTTACTTTGCAATTGAACCATTGACTCCTATAGATTTGTCCATTTCAGAAATTCGTTCAAGGAAATGGAATCTCCATCCTGCAGGTAAGTCTTTAATTCGAGTTGCTCGTTGCATCCTCTCAATATTCTTTTTGTCACGAGTATACAACTGTACTATGTCGTTGACTGTGATATTGTTTGTGTTCCTACTGAGAAGATGTATTGCATCACCAGCTCCTACTTTCCCTTCTTGTAATACTCTAAAATAAATTCCAGGACGACCACTAGCTAGAAACTGTCTTATAATATCCATTCGTCCAAATTTAACTCCGAGTTTGTAGCAGGGCATTCGAGGTTGCGTCGCGACTAATTTAGCAGAACCAATTTGGAACCTGTCTCCAATATTAACAGCATCTTCCATTAATCCCTCGGTAGTGAAATTTTCTCCGAACATGCCCCATGCCATTCGTGTGTTAGGCACTTCCCGTTGCCAGTACTCATAATGTTCTGCAGGGTATGAGTAGACAGCCTTGTCCATTCCGCCATGTACGGTCAAATCTGCTTGCTTATCACCCTCTAGGTTAAGTTTGTGAAGATTAATACGACCTTGTACAGGTTCTTTGAAAATTCCTGTTATAACAACTTGGTCATTAAAGAGTACCTCGCGCGGGAGAGACACGTTCACAGAAAGTATCTTCATTGATGTCTGCAATTATACTAGCTCTCGGCAGTATATATAACCAAGTCGAATACGGTAAATTTGGGTGGTGTGTCGTCTGCGATCGGGAACGCTTATCATTACGACCAGATTCATGAATTGAATTGCATAATTGAGGCTTTTGTTGCCGCTGAGGCTCCTTGCAGTACGCTTTTTCCTTATTAGTAGTTGTTGTTGTGCTGGGGGCTAACCAGCATCTCCTCGATCTCAGCGTTGTTTATCAAGGCTGATCTTGCTACGCTCTGCAGTTGGAAATTCCGATCCCTTCAATTCTTGAGCTCCAAAAACTATTTTACCGAATGAAGAAAATATTTGCCATTCTTTCTTCTTGTGAGACCGGCATTAATTAAACCAGACATCTCTGAATAATATTACTCTCGTGAGTTCTGCTTGTTAGGATGCTATCGTCTCCACAGAGCTATAGTAATGATAGTAAAAAGAACCGCAGACGTATCATTGGAAATTGCCCTAAGCGTATTTGAAACTGAGACCAATTTTGCGTAATTGCTGCATAAATTGTCTTCACGTACGTGATCATAATCCTTTCGGAACAATATTACGTTATCTACAGATACGCGGTCATTATCTTTTCTAGATCGATCAACATTATACAATCTCAAAATGATTTATTGAACACAATCATTCGAGACATCAGCGGATTGCAAATACTGAACAATGTGCATGACGAATGACATTATTAGCGACGCTTCCTAAAAAAAAATCTTCCACTGCAGTCATACCCTTAGTACCAATCACGATAACATCCATATTGTTCTTCTTTGCATAGCCAATTATCGATTTTGCAACTGAATCAGATTCTTCAACAACTTCTATATTAACTCCTTCTTTCTGTGCCAAAGGGTCAACTGACTGAACTAGTAAATCTTCCGCCTCCCTCTTTGCTTCTTCTTCTCTCTCCTGCTCCTTTTCTTTAACCCTACCGCCCGGTACACCGCGGCCCGGATCAATTACATGTATGGCTGTTATTTCCGCTCCCCATGCTTTTCCTAGGGATGTTGCAAATGCAAGAATTTGTTCTTTATATCCAGATCTATCAATTGGTACCAATATCTTTTTTACTGTCGCTAGTGCTCCTCCATCAACATTTTTTTCCATTTAACGGGTCAAAAGTTCTAGTGTTTGCCGTGGTTTATAAAAGTGTGGGAATTATGCTCGTACAAATATTTAGATGGAAACAGCAAACCCTGTTTGATAGTAGCAAGAGACTGCTTTCATAGACCGCAGTTTAAAAAATTGCAAGCAGGCCTATGTTTAAACCAATAGCAAAATGGAACCAGTCAATTCGTATTGCAATCACGCCAAGATTTCAAGTGATATCCATGTCATTATTTCTGTGGATGTTAGTTATTCCAGAAATCGAATATTGCTTGACGACAGTTTTCTAGGATATGGGTTAGATATCAGTGTTAGACAAAAAGTGTTCTTACACGATTCGCAAGTGAGAGTTTTGAGAAGCTAGGCAGTTGACAAAGTAAGTAACAAATTCCATGCGACAATTCTTACACAACACACCTTCCGGAGTAATTTGCCATCCGTCGGTCTTTGTTGGTGCAGGGTGTTAGATATGAAATGATCATAAGACAGGCTTGGTCCAGTATGATCCCTGCTGATAGTCAATGCAATAAAGCGTATCTCTGTTAGTTGGCGTCTCGGCTAGAAATACTACGGCGTCTTTTCATATATATGATTACACCTACTGCTATGATAACTGCTGCACCTATTCCTAACGCAGCGTAGCGAAGAACGTGTGGCCTCGACAATGCGGTCGAGGTACTGGCGTTGGCAGGGTTAATTGATATTACTAGTATTAGTGCAGCTGTTGAAGTCAATAATAATAGGACAAAAATGATCACATTTTCTTTATTTCTCAAATGGATAGATGACGGGACACTATAATATAAACCGGCTTTTTGTCCTCAATATTTTTTCGAAATAATAGCCCAGGACAGCCGAACTCGAGTTTGGCTTTAGGTGATTATTGTTAGCCGTGTTTCCATTTTATCTTGCCATTATATAGCCTTTTTTCAAATAGC
>DAOM01000055.1 GCA_002501855.1 Candidatus Nitrosopolaris nunavutensis | reverse complement strand
TTGATTACTTCCATGTTGTTCGGCAACATTAGTAATTCCATTATCAAGTACGTGATAGCAAAGAGTAGTGGAGGACATCATCATCAAAATAAAGATTCCTGCTCTGCTATGTACTCTGAGCATTCCTACTGTCAAAACCAGAACTTATCATAGACGGTGTTGTCATTCATTCATTCATAATGTGACAAAAATACGACAGGGTAGATAATATACTTTCTAAAATGGAAAGTAAATAGTATTATTTTTGGTACTTCCTCTATATCGCGTACATACATACATCAGGTCCGCGCCAGTAAAAGCTAACGTCGATACAGAACCCAATGCCAACCGTGCAATAGATTTTAATATTTCCATACATTCATTGTATAGGAGTAGTTACTTGAATAACTCCGCTCAATATTACGTCAAAACAAATCATAAACTGTTATTATAAATTCAAACTGTCTCTTAATATGATAGAAATAGGAAGCTCCAGATACTATAATTCTGATATGTCTAACAAACAAATCTCGGAGGATTTCATACTGTGTGATATATGTAGTCAAATACTAGAATTAGACCATTCTATCAGGTTCGCAGGTTTTGCCAACAATATGGGCAAGATAATTGCAGCTCAATATAGAAATAGATTGGATCCATTATTGACAGTAGATGAATCAGTACTATCTTTTATAGAATCTGTGTTTAGAATGAGTACTAGAAAGGACATGAGATCAAAACTTGGTAAACCTATCTATTCATGTACACTATATGAAAAGGTAAAACGAGCAACGATATTATTAGATAATAAAGACCATCCCATTCTCATGGTGTCGTTCGACAGCGACATTTCAGGTATTGATCATGATTCTATAATTATGAATGGAATATTGCCATTAGCTACGTTCTTCTTATCATCCAGCGAAGCCATTTCGCATAACAGGTAAGAGTAATCGTAGAAGAAGCAAGGCAAGCTAGAGATAGGTTCACTTACTATGCGAGCTATCTAGGTGAGAAGGAAACATAAAGTACGGGGTAAGTAAGATACCATACAACTTATCTGAAGCGTATAAACTACAACAATTGTACCAGACACGCTAGAAAGTTGTCGTTCATCACATAATTATTTATCATGAGGAGCTGTTGTCATGCTCGTCTACCTTGTTTAGAGCTTTTTTTCTTTTTGTACTCGTTCCAATCTCTCGTGTGCCTAAAGATATTATCTCAATCAGTTTGGCTTTCTTATCTGAGTCTGGTTTAGGTCTAAGAAGTCTTCCCAGTCTCTGAATAAATTCTCTACTGCTCCCGGTTCCGCTGACAATTATACCCAATTCTGCATCTGGAACGTCAACGCCTTCATCTAACACTTTGGATGTTACTAATGCATTGTATCTTCCTTCTCTGAAACCGTTTAAGGCATCTTGCCTCTCTCCCTTGCTGGATTTATGAGTTATAAATGGTATCAGAAATCTATCGGAGATATCAAATACTAATTTGTTATGCTGAGTAAATATTATTGTCTTCAGACCTTTGTTTTCTGAAAGGATTTTCCTTAATTCTTCTATTTTAGATCTGCTATTTAGCGCAATGTACATAGCTTTATTTCTTGCAAGAATTGCCTCTCTTGCAATCCTGTTTCTTCCAGACATCATTATCAATCTGGTGAAGGCTCCGGTGTAGTTCATTCTTAATCCTAGCTTCTTCAGAGATACTTGATACACACCAAAGTTTTTTTTGTATTCCTGAACCTCTTCTGGCAACATCTCTACCTGCCTCCTTTCTATTTCATAAGAAGCAAGGTGTTTGTCTCTCGCAAGATCGCCAGCATGTGCCTGGAACACTATACCACCACCAACCAGTCTTGGAAAATCTTTATGTAAATTATCTTCCCTCTCAATTGTAGCCGTTAATCCCAATCTAAAAGGAGAGGCAAACCGTTCCGCTATTGACCTGTAACCGGGCGCGGCCAAATGGTGTAATTCATCAAAAATAATCAAGGAAAATTTGTTACCAAGACTTGCTGCTCTTAAATATGCTGAATCGTATGTGGATACTGTTATTGCTTGAATATCATCTGATCCTCCACCCAAATTTCCAATCTTCATATAAGGAAAATACTTTGAAAGAACAGAGGTCCATTGATCCATAAGATCAATTGTTGGCACTATTACTATAGAGGCAGAGTTTACCATTTCTATCGCTTTCACACCAATAACAGTCTTCCCTGCGCCTGTTGGTAATACTACACTTCCTCTCTTAGCTGCTTTAGCCCAGTTATCAAGCGCCTTCTTTTGATAGTTTCTTAAAGATATATGCTGAGAATTAGTTTCATCTATTGAAATATTTGGAGACGAAATGAGATCTAAAACTTTATTATCATCGTATTCTATATCGCTTCGTTTCAGATACTCTATAATATTTTGGTAATCCAAACCCTCTGCCCTTAATGAATGTGTTCTCGGATCAACTGAGGCAAAAGGTATGTGAACGTTGCCTGTTATCAGAATGGTACCATTATCATATCTTAGAGCGACTTTGAGCACGATAATACGTAGTGGAGTTGCTGCTATGTAAAGGGATATCGACTAGTCCGCCATGTAAACTTCATTATTTGTTATATTCTGACATTTTCTTGACCCATCAAGTCATTTACATCTGTAGCTCAAAAAGGAGCAATCGAATTATTTCAAGGCAACTTTTTCCCTTATTCCTGGATTCTGTTTCTGATGGTTACTTCTGTTACGTGCAGATTGAGGACCAAGGGATTTAATTCATTGAGTTTCTAACTTCTTTGAGCCCCATGTCTAATAATAGATCATCGTAATTCTTCCTTGTCATAGTTCATATTAATGAAAATGACCTACTTAAATGAGTAGTAATATCTAACTAAGTAGGTAAACAATACGCAGAAGGCGTGTTAATGACTATTTCTTCGCTAGCCTGAACCATGATTGTTTTAATTGGCGATATCAAAAGGTAGCAACTATCATCTTAAAAATATTGTTAATTCAAACCTAGTATAACGATTCACTCTGAGCAGATATTCGAAATAACGGAGACTTCTGCTTCAATCATGGGCTGCTGATTTGAGTATCCATTATCATTTAATATAGCTATAAATCTATCCAGCGACAACACCAACGAAAAATGACTGATAGAAATAAAAATAATGCCCTTGGCAAATCGGATAGAAGGATATTTGATGAGAAGTTTTCAATTTCACATTTATACAATTCAGCATGCTCCTATACTGCCAATTCTATAAGAACACGCCAATCTTAATGTCTAATCATATTTCATCATTCTAAAAAACTCATGATGCTATCTAAGCAGATAAAATAAGATGAGAGGTATTTTCGATTTAATTTATTTTGTTTTAGTGTTGGAAACTGATTCAATTGTCAATACACCTTGTTCCTTGGTTATTCTTCAAGATTAACTCAAACTACATTTAACAGTCCTTAAAGTGTCTATTTCATAACCCATAGAGGATTTGTCTTTTTCATCACGGATAGCCAACCCATATCCGGTGGCTGGATATCCATTTGCCATAGTATGGCTATTATTTCACCTCTGTGATGTAGTTCTTCGGTAAAAACATGAATTAGCACATCTTTTACAAGAGATGTTCTTCTTATACCATCATTATTTACTCTAAAAACCGGCTTAAGTAAATCTTCTTCCTGATTATCGGATAAATATTTCTTAGTTTTCGAAGTAACCTCCTGATTGTAATCTATTAAAGCGTTCCACGTCTGATACTTATGATATGGAAATGGTCTATTTGGATCGTCGAGTCCTTGGATCGAATAATTAATCCATGTATCTTCTACCCACATTATGTGAAGTAATGTATCCTTCATAGATAACCAAGCAGCTTCACGATTCTTGATCATTTCTTCCCATGAAATAATTTCTTGAAAATAGTGCAGATAGTTCTTCCTTACTTGATGGTTATACTCAAATAACCCCCGAAATCCTCCAAATCCATTGGCAAACTACATGTAACCGATGCGATGAGACAAATATTTCTTGCTTTGAGTCTATGAGAACATATTATTATTGTGGTGTAGTAAGTAGAATCGGCATTTCATCTCCACATGGTGATACGCATAAACACATTTCTGCTTACCTATTTCTTGGTGGCTCTCGGAAACGACGAGCCAATTGTTGTGATAACAAATATACACTACATGGAATCTGCTTTTAGCGCAAGAGGAAAAACAATTTCTTCTTCTTCTGAGAAATGTTTTATTGAATCCTCAACAAATTTTTTTAATTTTTTTGGCTGATTCTTCTTGTGAAAAGTTTTTGAGTTGAGAAATGGTTTTGTCGAGGAATTCTATAATCTGTCTATGTTCTTGCATCACCTTAATAGATTGTTCGGATTGGTCTTCGGCCTTTTGCATAATAACACACATGATTCTTGCCTCTTCTTCTACTGCATGTCGAAGAATTGATTTACCTAAATCACTTAACCTCTCTACTGCTTGTTTTGAATTGCTTCTATTCTTCTCCTCTATTTGAAGCAAATTTGATTCGAAATCATGATGCTCATGCTTTAATCTTTCAGTCTTTTTTTTCCGCTCCCCCCCTTCCGTTTTTGATATTTATCAACCTATCTGTAGTGTCCGTTATCAGCAAGATATCCGTATGTTCCCTACCTGCTAGAGAACTCTATATTAAATCGGAATTCACAATCATACATATGTTGAAAAACAGATTCAAGAAGATCCTTGTTGCGCACGATGGGTCCGAGAATTCTAGAAGAGGAATGAACGAAGCAATCTCACTTGCCAGACAGTCCGACGCGATAATAACAGGCGTACACGTACTACATGGAGGTTTGAGTGAATTAAAAAATACATTCACGCACTACATATAGTATCTATTGGAAAAAGCAAGGAAATTCATGTCCAATGCCAAAACCAGCGCTGCCAGACATGGTATAGACTTTGAAGAAAAAATCGTAACATCAACCGATACTATAAAGACAATAACGAATTTTGCAAAGTCAGGTAAATTTGACATCATTGTTATAGGAGCAAGGGAGCAGGATCTCCAAAATCTGAATTTTTTGGAAGCGTGTCAAACTGTATACTTCACGGCTCTCGCGTACCTATACCTGTAGTAAAGTAATTTTTCAAACTTATCTTATTTTATCGAATAGTGGATCAGTAACAACCATATTCTACATATGTTTTTTCTGAATATCCAATCGGTATTTAGGAATAATAGCCATGAGGTCTATAACTTGTGTTTCATATTCTACATTCTTTGCCTATTGGGTTGAATGCGACAATTTATTAGTTGTTGAGAAGGTTTAGTGAAGGTGACCAAAGTAAAATGAGTAAATGCCCTGAATGCGGGGCTACAATGTTTCCCCGCGATGAGAAAGATGCATCTTTAGTGGAACATTTGAAAGACCAACATAGGGTCGATCATGGATCTGCTCTGGCAATACGAGGTTTACAAAGAGAAATTGATGAATTAAAGAAGAGATTAGACTCATTGGAATCAATAAAAAAGTAAGCAAGAAGCAAAAATAGAGATGCCATATCATTTACGGCTGACCTTTCCTAAAGACGATTTAATATTGCTTATTGGTCGGGGTAAGCAGTGGTGATTGATTTTTTGTGCTTTGCTTTATAATAATCACATATCTCACGCGAAGTTACAGCCTTCATCTTCTCTACCTTGCCATCTTTCTCGTCTGGCTTAGTTTTTGAATTGTATAAAGGAAGAAAATCTTCCTTAAGAAACTTGAGCTTGTATGAAGGTATCCCAGTTAGATTGTAAGTCATGTAAAGTACTTCTTGCAGGTCGGTTAAATCAGCAATAGGGGATTGTTCAATGCCCATTATTAGTTTCATCCTACTTTGAGAACTTGCTAACGTTACTACGTTGAGAAAAGCAAAAATGCGTTTGGTCATTCTGACATCCGTCCCTTTTTCTGCAGGAAGTGCTTCAGCAAGATAGTCAGAGTATGGTATCCATATTAAATTGGATTCTCTCTTAATGTCAGACGCTATTGTTATGCTAGTCAATTGTCGCATTTCATCTCTAACGTACTTGTAGCATTCTCTTGCTAACTCCACTTCTTCATCTGATATTACAAGATCCTGCTGTATGCAGCCTGGCAACCCATTTTTTATTGCAATAAGCATATTGGATTGTTGGTATTTCAGTGTGTTCATAGTTGGTGAAGATATCAAGAAGCGGCTTACAATTTCGTCCCAGTCATGCCAATAACTTTCGTCTCTAGCTGTACAGAAGATGCAAGCAGGATATCCCTGCATAACAACACGCTTTACAAATATGCCCTCTTTATCATTCTTGTCAACATAAGGATACTCAATGTGATAGCTGTCATGAGATAGAATTGGCTTGAGCATGTTCCATAATTCATGATCTCGCGGCTACAAAAAAACTAAAGTTGTGCCACCTAGCTTGATTAAATATCTGCACTTCTCTATTAACTCCTCCTTCTGTTCCTTTAGTTTTCCCGCAGTTTCTTTGTCATGGCGATCTTTGGCGCCTTCGATCTGTCCATCCAAATCTTTTAGTTGTGGTCTTAATGTTTGTTAGATTCATCAACAAGCACGCCTTTTTGTCTTACCAATATTTTTGGAGACATACCACCAACGAGCCACACATCTTCCTTTGGCACATATTTTAAAGTCCTAGTAACCGGATATGTCTTGCCTTCACTTGTAGGTGCTATAATTCCTAAGTTGATAGGATTATTGGTGTTAGCGCTTAATATTGTGTAAAATATTTGTCTAAGTAACGAATCCTCCTGCATGACTTCCTTTTTTTACACATCTTATTATGTATTCAGCGTAATCTTTCCCAGAATGCCCATAATTACTGCTACAGCGCCAAATAGCATCCATGCCTTAGCCGAGTACAAACTGCTTTTAGTACAACTTAGGACTTATTAAGTAGGAGTTTAGATAGTAAAAACCATATCCCTATCTCTATCCTAGTCTTGAGGGATCGAAAATTATGTCAAATTTGGTTCACGCATCCGCATTGGCCCCAATAATTACATGGGGTCTAATATTGGAATTGGATAGCATACTACTACAGCATGCGCCTCAATAATATGGCGCTATTAATGGTATAAATAACCTGAATATAATTTATTTTATTTTGTTCAAATATATCTAAAATTATTTATGCTTAGCTATGATCTTGTTCTGAGCGTGAATTACGACAAAGTCTATAACAAAGTAGGATGATTGATTATCTATTTTGAACGTAATATTCAGATAATGATTACCTCCAGCTTTCCGTTTTCTACTTCGGTTTTTCTGCTCTCAATAACGAGTACATTAATGCACCTGAGGCAACAACTAGAGATAATACATATGCGGCTATAATTGCCTCCATACTACGATTCACCCCCCTCCCAGGCTGGTGATACCTGCTGTTGTTTTTTGAGGATCTGCATTATTCGAGAACGCACTATAAACGTCAGGATATTGATTTACTAATTCCAAGTTAACTTCCAATACATTGACATAGTCAGGAGCAAATGCCACCATATTGCTGACTCTGTTTCTTTCTACATTGAGTTCAATTAATGTTGTTAGCGCGTTTTGATTTATACCAGTAGCTTGACTTACATTCGAAATTTGCAACAAGGCATTTTCAGGAGTTATATCCGGATCCACGTTTGATGCTGACTCTGTTGAAGGCCTTGGATGAAAGAACTTTGGAGATTTAAAATCTTGTGCTATAAGTTTTGAACCAATTACTTTTCCGTTAACGGTAATTAAGCTCCCATTTGATTGATATGGGAGTGTACTTTGACCTATTACTACTAGAACGAGAGGGTAAACAATACCTGTTACTACTAACATCAGTATTACTACTTTGATTGGAGGACTAAGTATATTCTTATTTATTTGACTTTTTATTTGCTCTAAAATTTTCAATCCTTTTTCACCTATCATATTCATTATCACTATTATTCACCTCATGAAAAGTGTTAGCAAAAGGTCAATAGCCTTTATCCCAACGAAAGGTAAAGCTAGTCCGCCTAGGCCGTAGATAAGCATATTTCTAATGAAGGTTTTCTCAGGCGGCTCTGGTCTAAAGCTAACACCTCGCAAGGATAATGGAATTAGTGCTGGTATCATTATTGCGTTGAAAATCAATGTAGCCAGTATAGCAGTCGCAGGACTATGCAGCTGCATTACATTAAGAACTGCTAGCTTTGGATTACTAGTCGCAAATATGGCAGGAAGTATTGCAAAATATTTGGCAACATCGTTAGCTATACTGAATGTTGTGATAGCTCCACGTGTCATTAGCAATTGTTTGCCTAGTTTTACCACTTTCAATATCTTTGAAGGGTCAGAATCTAGATCCACCATATTAGCAGCTTCTTTTGCAGCAGCAGTTCCGCTATTCATTGCTAGTCCAATGTCAGCTTTAGCTAGTGCCGGTGCATCGTTGGTTCCATCGCCTACCATACCTATTACATGACCTTTGGTCTGTTCTTCTTCAACTCTTACTAATTTGTCTGTGGGTTTTGCTTCTGCCATCACTTGATCTACATTAGCCTCCTTTCCAATTACTTGAGCTGTTAGCTGATTATCTCCCGTAAGCATCACAGTAGTGATACCAGTAGAATGAACTTCGTCAAGCTTCTGGCGTATGTTTTCCTTGAGGTTGTCTTTTAAAGCGACAAGACCGATTGCTTCACTATTTATTGCTATTAAAAGTGGTGTTTCACCAATCTTAGATACTTCTTGAGCTTTCCATTTCAATTCAGCTTCGTTAGCATGCGTAAGAAATTTTAGCATGGCATCTACAGAACCCTTAAGAATCTTTACCTCTTCATTACGCTGCTCTAATTCTAATAGCATGCGACTAACTCTAGTACTAGCATTTCCATTAGTGCTAACTTGCTGTTCTGCATTTCCATCTTCAAACTTGTGAATTGTTGAAACCGCTTCTTGTTGCTCTGTACTGAGTGCCAATCTTTTGTCCTGTATAAATTCAAGACCGCTGAATCTAGTCTCGGCACTAAAATCAATTTGTCTGCCAGTAAGTATTTTTTCTATTAATGGGGGAATGAATCTTTTCTCTTCTGCTAGATGTACTATTGATTTTCCCTCGTGGGTGATATCATGATATGATGCTGCAAAAGCTGCTTGTCCTACATCTTTTTCTGCGTATTTTTGCAACGGTATGAATTCGTTGGCACTTCTACTTCCTTCTGTAATGGTTCCTGTCTTATCTAATATCAAAATATCACAATCTCCAGCTGCTTCAATACCTTTTCCAGATTTGGCTACTATGTTATCTCTTCCAATCCTAGTAATACCAGCAACACCTATCGCAGATAAGAGTCCTCCTATTGTTGTAGGCATCAGAGCTACTAGAAGCGCAATCAGCATTGCAATATCAGCAATGTATCCAAGAAAGAATGCAAAGAAAAGGAGGCTTCCAACAACCATTATAAATATTAATGATAGCCCTGCTAGCAGTATTGTTAAAGCTATTTCATTTTTGGTTTTAGGTCTTGTAGCACTTTCTATTAAACTAACCATTTCATCAAGAAAGCTTCTACCAACCTCCGCAGTGATTTCAATTCGCAACTTGTCACTTGCTATTCTTGTTCCACCAATGACATGATCATCCTTATCTTTGAATATCGGGTTTGATTCTCCAGTCATCATTGATTCGTCTACAAAAGCCTTTCCTTCACAAACAAGACCATCCCTTGGAATTATCTCACCTACATAAACCAGTACTTCATCCCCCGGTTTGAGACTGGTAGAAGTCACGATAACTTCTTTCTTTCCCTCGCCCACTATTTTCCTAGCCGAAACTTCTTTTTCGAGGCTTCTTAGAGAATCTACTCGGGCTTTAGCCTGAGCTTCTGATAGGGCTTCTGAAAATGTAGCAAACCAGACTGTAATAATTAGTATTACTGCTACTTCATAATAGAATATCGGAGTTTGACTAGCAAACTCTTTTGGTATAGTCGGGAGCGCTAGACCAATAGCAAAAACTAGTACAAATCCAACCTCTACTGCAAACATTACCGCATTATTTTTTGCTAAATAGTAAGGGTTTAGTTTTGTAAGGGAACCAAGTATTACTTGTTTTCTATTTATATTCGATAGATCTTTTGTAAAAGTAGAACCATTATTTTTATTATTCTTGTATTTGAATTTTTGTCTCATTCTCATTATTCCTATTTATCCTATTTCCATTACATTGAAAACGGTCCTATTACTATGAATGGGAAGAAAGTTAGTGCTGTCAAAAGGAACGTCATGACCAATAATACTGAAATAAACAACGGGCCGTGTGTCCTGATTGGTTCGATGGCATCTTTTCTATCTTTGACTGTGAAGGAGCCTGCGATAGCCAGCATCAACACTATTGGCACGTATCTTCCAAGAAACATAACTATTGCAGTTGACCAGTTCCAAAAGGGTGTGTTGGCAGAAGTTCCCAGGTAATCAGAGCCATTATTAGCTGCTGCAGATGTGTATTCGTATAATGCTTGAGTATAGCCTGAGGCTGTTGTCATCTTTCCTGCAGGAACGCCTAACACACTCTGAGCATTTCCAGTAGTAAACGCAATTACGGTTGGAATTAATATTAAAGCAGGATGCATTAAGAATACAAATACAGCTAATTTGACATTTTTTGGGTTTATTTTCATGTTCATAAATTCTGGAGTCTTGCCAACCATCAAGCCAACTAGAAAGAGAGTTATGATTACGTAGATGATCATATACATAATTCCTGTACCATCAGCTCCAGGAACGGATTGAATAAACATACCAAGCAGAAAAGACATTACTGGATTTGGTGACATTCCACTTAGTGCTGAATTCGCTGATCCAGTATTCGTAGATATAGAGACGGTATTGAAAAATTCGGTACCGAAACTGCCAAACCTAGTTTCTAAACCGGTAGGCCCACTTACTTGACTGAAGGCTATTGCCAGCAAAATTCCAAACGCGATAAGTATGGTTAATAGTAATGATACTCCTCGAGCCTTTCCTACCAATTTGGCGTACGCAATAGGAAATGACAAAGGAATTATCAACATGAGAAACATTTCATAGGTATTTGAAAGACCATTAGGATTCTCAAATGGATGACCGGAATTTGCACCATAGTATCCGCCACCATTGCTTCCAAGATCCTTAATAGATTCCAAAGAAGCAACAGGGCCTGTTGTAATGGTTTGATTATGTCCTTCCAAGGTATGATTGATCGTAACCGATGATTGCAGAGTCTGTGGAACTCCCAACAGCATAAGAAGCAAGGCAGAACCAAATGCAACAGGAAGTAGTAGTGTTAAAATTATTCTTATAAAGTCGACATAGAAATTACCAAGCCCAAAATTCTTTCTTATAAAACCGCGGATAAAGGCAAACGCAGCAGCAATCCCGGAAGCAGGAGCTACAAACATAACAAAAGTAAGTGGAATCATTTGGGATATTACCGAAAGTTGCTGGTCGCCTGCATAATGCTGTAGATCAGTATTTGTAACAAATGAAATCGCAGTGTGAAAGGCCAAATCAATTGAAAGCCCATTCACATGTGTTGAAGATGGAAAAAGGTTCTGAAATACTAACATAAAAAAAGTAAAGCCTGCCACAATGACATTCGTAAGCATTAGGGCAAGCGAATATTCTTTCCATGTCATCTGTTTGTCCTTATCTATCCCAATTAACTTGTAAAATCCATTTTCGACTCTTGCAAGTGGAGCTTCCAATGGTCTCAATTCATAGGATATCATCCTGGCAATATACAGTCCAAAAGGAACTGACAAACTTAATGTTCCTCCAAAAACAACAATTAATTCTACTATTGGATTCATTAAATTAAATTAACACCATCCTGTTCTTTCGGTAGAGGTAAGACGCATCCACAAACCTCTGATTTCATCCCATCCAAAAGGAACAAAAAGCACTGATAGGATGCTTATTAGCGGTAGCTGGTCAGCAGCAACCCTTTTTATTTTGTCCACATAGGTCACTCACTAAATAGTTGTAGAGTTGCTTGAACCTCAGATATTAATAGTTTATGAGCCAAATACAATCAGAATATTATATTCTCTCCTCAATATTTACAACATTTTTTTATTAAATTAATCATAGATAAGAACGAATAATGTAGGTTTATAATCTACGATACAAATTCGATAACAAATGGTCTTTACAATTACAGATTTATAGCTAATCTCACGCTCGAAACAAGATAATCTAAGGCGAGCATTAATAGCGTTACAAATCCTTCAATCAAATAAAATAAATTATATTCAATTTATCTTAATAGCAGATAATTTGCAATTAAATACAATGAATCTTCTCGCGGAAGGATGATAGAAACTCAGTTAACCTATCACCTTACGCTTTCAGCAACATCCTCAAATTCAGGTAATAAATCAACTAAAAATCAATTTCAATTTAATTCGACATGATTCCACCGCCTTAACTTTGATTATCATTTAAAACCTAATTTCACAATAATTAAAGTAGGTCGCGCTATCATCTTCGAATAAGTTTTCAACCCGTCAACAAATATAGCGATAGTTTGACTGTAGAATATCATAACGCCTTATGGCAGCATGGTCGAGTGTTGGATAAGGCATATTAATAATATTGCTAGAGATAAGCTGAAGCTCTTATGTGCATGATTTTTCTGGAACCCTTGGTACATCTTCTCTTAATCCGAATTCGATACGGTCTAGTATGATATATCGGATATGAGTGCTGTTTCATGTATTTAGTTATCCATCTCTTCTCGCATGATCCGAGTCAATAGACTAAATTTGATATGTGATGTTCTCAAATTATACATGAATACAAACAGTCGTAGCCATTTGTATACATGCGGTAGTTCACCCTTTATACACGGATAATAATCGTCCAAATTTTCAGTTCTATCAGTAGCATATTTCGTTACTCTTCCAATAATATTTTTTTTTGAAGCGATGAGTGAGTGTAGTTGATTTTCATGGTAATACCATCTTCCACCATCTGAACATAGAATATGTCTACCAAATAGCTTAGCCTAAGATCTAAGAAATGATTCTATAACTGGCATGCCCCGACATCAATAGAAAAAGAAACAAATGAATTTAATTCAATAGAATTATTATTCTGAAATATTTTATACTGAAAAACTTTGCAAGGCAAAATGCTCTACTAAGGTGTCTTGGCTACGGTAAATGTAATTTAGCCCCTTAGTATACGGCAG
>DAOM01000324.1 GCA_002501855.1 Candidatus Nitrosopolaris nunavutensis | reverse complement strand
AGTGGAAATATTAACCCTTGCTTAACTTAGCTGTAACTTTTTCTCAACGAACGATACATACATCTACAATTGCGGTTGACCTTGTATGAAAATCATCAATCTGACCGTTTCTCTTTTCATGATATTGTCCATGTAAGGCTATTTCTCCCTTGCAGTTTTTGATCTGGTTTATAAAATTAGGAAATCTAGAGAGGTCTTGCTTTTCGTTAAAGAAAGGCACAAGAGCAATCTTATAATGTATTCCTAAATACATGATGAAATGAAGGCGTTAAGGTCACTCAATTGTCTTTCAGGATATAAGCAAATACTAATTAATTATTCTCAACACGCTAATTCTGATATAATGAATTATAAATGCCCTTCGAGAATATTAAGTTGGCTATGGAAATATTTCAGCCTTCCATTTACATTGCAATGTTTCCATATGTGTTTATAGCTAGTTTCCCAATTTTTGGAATCGCCTTGGTAACTAAGTGGGTGTTAAGTGATAGAAGGAGAAAAAGGCCAATCACTAGATAGCCATATACTAACGGACCTCTAGTAATACACATTAGTTGGAATGTAGAGGTTTTAGATTTGAAAGGATAAGATTACCTGTGTATAAAATAAGTAGGTTTGAGGAGGCTAGAACTTGTGGTGGCAGCAGAGAAAATTTCAAGTATAGAACAGCTTTCAGACGGCAGCTTTCGAACTACAGTACTGAATCATAAAATTTAATATTTACATGATATAAAAAACGAGCTTGCTTTAATGGCATCTGCGTTATTACAGAGAATAAGAATGTTAATTTCGAGTGTATTTGTACTTTTCCCTTATTTGATTTTTTGACATTATATAAAATCCGTGTGCGGAAATAAGAAATGCAGAGAGAGTCATTTTTGTTGCAAATATAAGATTCCATGGTGTCTGGGGATTAGGATACGGTACGCTTATGCTATCCAAGTTATATACTCCTTTTACTAAACTGACTGTTAAAAAAGAATTCGATAAGAAAAGATTGTAAGTAAATTCATACATAGCAGTCACAGCAATAGCAAGTAAAATCAGTTGTAAAACAGTTCTAACTGACTGTGGAATATTTTTCATTTTGTCTCCGGCGAGTTTGGTAACACAATACCATGACATTACGGACGCAATCATCAGATAGGTCACAAGAGTCGCATCCCCGTGGAACGGAAAATCAGTATTGACTAATACTTCACCAATAACTATTTTACCAGTCTTCAGATATTCTCCAACACTTATATAAAAGCCGAAGAAACAAATAGAAAGCATAACCGTGGCTGAAAAGTAAAACACAATAATGAAGACGTTCCTTGACCTTAATTCATCCTTTTCCGAACCGATAATATCCATAACTTCTAAATATTAACCACGAATGATATGATATAAAAATTACTCCCTTAGTTCCATTTCACGTTAATATAGACTATGACAGAAGAGGGAGGAATAGGTTCATAAGAAATCTCACCTTTGGAAGGTCTGACGATAAGGTGACGTGACAATCATCACGGAGCAGTCAGGGAATACTACCTAAACTATCTTCAAAGTTTACAGCTTTTCTTTTTCAGGAACTGGCTTAATATTAGTTATCTCCTAGAATATGTGGAGGCTCATGGTGGAAAGATATGAGGTAAGAATAATCCTTGTTAATAATTTGACATAATTTTAAGAACCATAGACTTACATATTGCCAAGTTCAATTGAGGTTAGAAAGACTCATCAGAGTTTGTTTGTGAGAAAACAATGGTAGATCCCGATCATCCGTACAAAATAATTGTATTGCAAGATGATTTATCCGTTTAAAGATTCAAGGATAGTCCTTAAAATTCCGGCGAGTTGTACATCTAATTGGCATTTAAGTCCAGCAATACAAGGAAATTGCCACTGTCTATAACTGCTCACGTTACAACCATACTTTTTAGTCAAACTGCCATGGGCTGCAGCATAGGACAAGTGGTACTATCAAGAAAGTTCCCCGTTCATAACGGTGAATTAATGTGAATAATACAAAAGAATTACAAACAACTAGACAAAAAATAGTTGTATATTGTGTGATAGGTCTTGTCTTCTACAATATTTATGGACCTTAATGCATGAGTCTTTGCTACTGCACAACAGAGAAATATTAGAACTTCTATTCGACAGATTTGAAACGTACTTTCTGTCGGGCAACGCGGACGACGAATTTAGAGCAATTGCAGTTAAGACTCTGGCAACAAGGACGTTGAAATGAGGAACTGGCGTTGAATATCGCAAACGCAATAATAAGAGGCATCTGAAAAGGATTTAGTAACTCGTTATGTGACAGTTACCTCCTACGGGATCCTTTCTTGTGATATCAAAGGCATATTCAAATATGAAATATTGGATGAAATACAAGCGCTGCGCTCGAAATTCTGGTAACTGCAGGATTTGCTAGTTCAAGTGATCAGGACAAACTTTATCTGGTTTACGACAGTAGTTTTCCATATTGCCAAAGCGAAATAAATCTGGTCCTTCACGAACGATTAAAAAAAGAAAAAAGGCAATTGCTGCTCATACTGACATAGATAATGGTGCTACAGGAGGCAAAACTAGGATTAAACACTTGGCCAAAGTTGTGCAAGGAAAGAAAAAACTACATTCACCCATCCTCATTGCAGGATTTCCAGGGGCAGGGTTGGTTGGATCGATAAGTACTAGTTACATTATCGACAAACTTCATATGAATCAAATAGCTTGTGTGGAATCTGAGTTTATAGTACCCGGTGTCATTTATGCTGAAGGAAAGCTGAGGCACCCATTTCGCCTGTATTCAAATGAAAAAGGCGACGTTTGTGTGCTTGTGTGTGAATCACCCATAATGATTCAGGGTATGTATTCAGTTTTAGACACAGTTATCGATTGGGCTCTACGTAATAAGGTCAAGGAAGTTATGGTGTTGGATGGCATAGCCGTAGAAGGATTACCTGATTCAAAAAGAATGCCCATAATTTTGTCAAGCGGTGGTGGAGAAGCAGATGAAGCAAGTCTTATTCATGACAACAGCATCAATGTAACAAGGAAAGAAGAAGAAAAGATGGCAGATAATAGCAGCACTCTTTATCCAACTACGGCTTTTGTAGGAGGAACGTCGGGTGGAATTTTATCCTCCTGTCTATCAAACGGTATAGCTTCTAAGGCCATACTCATATACGCAGCAAGAGGAATACCGGATCCAGACGGAGCAGCCACTCTAATAGAATCACTTAGTAGAATCACAGACAACGAAAGCTTGAAAATAGATACGCATGAACTTAGAGAACAAGGAGCAAGTCTAAAAATGAGAATGGAAAAGATAATTCAATCATATGTCGAGCAGCAACAACAAGGGCAACAGGAACAAGGACAGAGTCCAAAATCAGTAAGGGAAGGAATAATGTACGGATAGGTTGTTAGGTTCCACACATCCAGATTTGGCGTTCGCAGACTCTGGTGGTAAGTCACATCGCATAGCAGAGATTGGAAGAGATGCCGGTTCCTTTGGAAATGCCTAGCAAGAGTACGGCAACAGACCTAGATCGCCGCTGCTCCTCTCTTTCTGATATTCAGATCTGCTGCAGAAGGAACATCAATAGTAAAGATTGCTGACCAATTCCAGTACTTTGTTTCTACGCCATTTAATATTGTTAATATCTTTCCTTCCCCCTTGCAAGTTCAAGTTTCCCGTTTCTCCGTGCCTGTTCACCACGGTTTCCCAGATTCACACTTAGAGGCTGTCTATATTCTTCATTACACTAGGAGAGATTTATGCTCTACGAGCCTGTTATATGCGAATATATTCCAAATTCGAGAAATTACTTTCTGACTCATATTTCAAATATATCAGGACCGGCTTTTCCGGCAAGAGTAGTCGCCTCTCTTTTAGGATTTACTGCATCTATTTTTTTTGATAGTTCACTTACTTTCGGATGGCTCAAGAGACCGCTAATTTCATCCAATTCCAAACTAGACCTTATTACTACTCCTCTCTTCTTAGTGATAGAACCAAGCGTATCAATTGGATTAATCTCTATCGCTAAAGATGCAGGTCTTCCTTTGGAAGTAGGGAGTCTGAACAGAAATGCACCGGGTATGTTAGTAGCCTTCCTTTCCCAATTTCGTCCATCATTTAGGAATTGAATCAGCCTTTTATTTGCTTCTTCTGTCATGCTATAGAATGTACATAGAGGATATTATTTTAAATTTGGCACGTCGGCGCACTTTCACGGATACTATTTCTGCACCCGTCGTTTCTGAGTGGAACGACATGTTTCCATTTGTCTGTCCGGATATTCTACAAGTTTTTGGATCTCTTCAACTGTCGGCTCTCTATAATTTGCTGATTGCCTCCCACGATACCGATGCCACGAGACCATTAATTTTTTCAAGAAGATTCATTTTTTTCTTGAATGAGATTTGAAAAGCAATAAAGACATAACAAAGCGATGTTTATTAATAATGCATTCCCAAAAACGCAACAATAAGAATGGAACATGTTAGATGCGATGTGCAACTAGCTTCCGTGAAGCTAATGTTGACTAACAGAGAAATGTATTTCACGAACAAGATCAGTTCAACAACGACCGTAAATTATGTCTACCACATACTAACAATAACAATTCGATAAACGAGTACTTCTGAACAGGTGTATGCTTGCATTAATCTACTTTCCTTGCACAAATGTCATAGTATCTTTCGATAAGATTGATGTCCTCATCTACCGTAAACAAGGCTTCTTGAGTAGCTACGTAACCGCAGTGTGCACAGAATATTGTTTTGCCTTTGTGTACAGCAAAGGGTCTTAATGATGTTAACATTTTTCCACTTGATTTTCACCTCACGAGTCAGATCAAGTCCAGTTCGAGCAATATTATTCATTATTCTTGACTAATTAGAACTGTCTGATCTCTAAACACGCAATAACAAATTGTTGTGCACAAATAAACTATGATCTGATCCATTCGACCTTGAATCTTGAGAATGCACCGTCTCGAATAAATATCTGACCTGCAAACACCCCAAATGAAACATTACTTCATCGATGCATACATGGTTAAGCCGAACTGTGCCGGTTTAACTAACAAACACTTATTATCTAATTTTGCCTTATATTTGTAGGAGAGTTCAGATTGTTTAAAATTCGAAACTCGGCCAAGAAAACAGCGACAAAAGAAGACAATAATCCCTTTGAGAAGAATAATGAAGCCTTTCAAACAGGTCTTTCAATTGCAAAATTACTGACGTCCTATTGGAACTCGCAACAAAATCCAGGCAAAGCCTACATTTTTAACAGGCGAGTACACCATGGTGAGATTGGATCTTTACTAGGCCTATCCAATCTTTTCAAAAAATCACAACCTCTTCCTGCAGGAATTTTATCAGGTTTAGGAGAAGGGCTAGCAAAGGATGATTATGGCGATAGGAAAGAATGGTTTACATTTAAGAAAAAAAATCATAGTCCAGAACCCTCATCAACCACAAAATCAACGCATACGGCTGTAAGCGGTACGGAAGGGGAAAGCTAGGAAATCTGTCGGCTCATAAGAAAGCAGACATGATCTCATTAGAGTTTGTACATAATGATATCAAAACACAAAGTATCGGCAGCGCTTATGGGGGCATTTTCAACTTCGAGATGTTTCTTTTAGAAGGTGTTGTTCTTGTTCTTGTATTTCTATAAGTATCTGTCATTGACGGCAAGAGAGTTAAATAACATTTAAAGAACTACTCAAATCTGTCATGAGATTTGTGTCTTTCAATTTAGGGATCTAACAATTGCTTGACTTTGTGATGTGTGTTATCGTCGTTTACTTCTCTTTTGAATGTTAAATCAATAAATTAGAATATTATCTTCTTGTGATCCAAAGCAGCACCGCAAGACCCGCAGATTGTGCAGTATTAATAGAGAACAGATACGGCGCCGAAGCATCAACTATATTCTTTATCGAAGGTCCTGCGATATATAATTTAGACCAAAAGATTACGATTACTATATTTTGTACTATAAACAATGAAGCAATCAGAACAAGGCCTATGGTAAAGTAGGACTTTATTAATCGCATATTCTGGATGTACGTGGTGATAACGCCACCTAACAAGCCTATATTGAGCAGAGCGGCTGCTGCTGCAGCTAGCATAAAATCCAATACTACCATACATGTATGATTTCGCTGTCGTTGATGCTTAATTTACTTTTTCCCAATTTTAGCCAGTATCTCCATGAACGAATTGTAATTCTTTTCCATTAATGGTGTTAGAAAGTACGTTGCACCATGAGATTCTTTATTGTCAGTGATAATCAATCCATTTTCTGCCAAAACGGAAAGATGATGAATAATAGTTTTATAATCCAATTTTAATTCAGATGAAATTTGGTTAGGATTAGCGGGATGAGAATTAATTAATTCGAGAATTCTTGCCCTATTAGCCCCTCCTTTCGTACTACCAATTATATACCACAAGACCCGCTTGAACCGAGGGTCAAAATATTGACCTCCACTACTGCTGCGATCATCTAAAGCCATAATGATCTTCCCAATCAATCTTATACTGGAGAAATCAAGAAGAGGAGGAAAGAATGCTCGTCCAGAAGGCATATGTAAGTCATACATCGTGAATATAATCGTGAATATAAAGTTGTCCGGATTTGCAAATGTCACCAATAGCAACAAATTTGGGCATAATTTCGGAAATTCCTTATATAATCAATCCTAGTTTGTAGCTCAACTC
>DAOM01000014.1 GCA_002501855.1 Candidatus Nitrosopolaris nunavutensis | reverse complement strand
AACAACAATAATTTTGGAATAGAGCCTCTCACAGCCATTGCCTCCCAAGACTGTTAATCTATCTGATTTTTGTTCGACAAAATATTATAGATAAATCTTCGAGAATCGTGTATTCTTATTAATTCTAATTTATTAGGTACAATACCGTATTACACCAATGCTAACCAGCGTTAGTAGAAAAAGAGTGGAGATGCCCGTAGAATATGTTATCTGGTTGGTTGTTTGATTGTTATGCATTAGCTGACAAATTGGTGTTTTGGATAAAACAACATAATGGCACTACTGTAAGACTAGAGGATACAACTTGGAGTGCTTCGATTTATGTTGCATCAGATGATAAATCTGATCTTTATTCAATATTGAATACCAAGGATGAAAAGATCATTTCTTTGATTAAAGATCATGAATTCATATCGCGTTACGAGAAAATTACAGACTGTAGAAAACATGAAATATTAAAATTAACACTTTCAGACCCAACAAAAGCACCAATTCTGGCACGAGGAATTGAAAAATTATGTGCTAAGGGCAATATCTTCGACAAATTACGTTTCTATAATGTGGACTTACCTCCTGAACAATCTTACTTTTATGAACATGATATTTTTCCACTTGCATTTTCTAAGGTTGGCAATACTAATTATAACCGTCATCATGGCTCTAAACTAAGCTGGGTTCTCAAAGATAATGTTTGGTCAACAGACTACAAAGTACCAGATTTTAGAAGCATCTACTTGAAAGTAAAATTGAGGAAAGAGAGGAAGATACAAAGATATAGTGATAGAATTAGCTCGATAATATTATCTAAAAACAACAAACAAGACGAAGGGTTTTCTCAATCTATTGAAATTGAAAGTGAATCTGAAGTAGATATCATTGAAGAGCTTAAAACGGAAATAACAAAGAAGATTGATCCAGATTTTATATTTACAGATGATGGCGATTCATTTACATTTCCTTATCTAATTCATAGAGCTGAACAAAATGGTACAGCATTAATTCTGGGAAGAGAACCAACAATACCATTGAAGAGAAATCACAAAGACGGTACATCTTATTTTTCATATGGAAAAATATACTTTAAACCAACTACTGTCAGGTTATTTGGTAGAATACATTTTGATACCAACAACTCATTTATTTTGAACGATTCTGGATTAGAAGGTTTATACGAAATTACAAGAATTTGCAGAATGTCACTACATACAGCTGCTAGAGCTTCCATAGGAAAGTGTTTGAGTAGCTTGCAGTCTTATTATGCCACACAAAAAGAGATTTTAATACCTTGGAAGCCAGCGTTGGCAGAACACTTTAAGACCTTTGAGGATCTGCTCGTCGCAGATAGAGGTGGATTTATCTTTGAACCTGAAATAGGAGTACATGAACAGGTTGCTGAATTTGACTTTGTTTCGCTTTATCCAAATATTATGTTAAAAAAGAATTTATCCGCTGAGACTCTACTTTGTAATTGCTGTTGTCAAGATTCTAGAATGAGAGTACCAGAGTTAGATTATCATATCTGCGAAAAGAAAATCGGAATTATTCCAACATCTTTGAAGATTGTATTAGATAAGCGTGAAAAATACAAGGAGTTAAAAAATAATGCTGCTTCTAATCCTAAATTAAAAGCCATTTATGACGCACGACAGTCCTCTTTAAAATGGATACTAGTAACTTCATTTGGATATCTTGGATTTAATAATGCGAAATTTGGAAGAATTGATGCCCATATCGCGGTATGTGCATTTGATAGACAAATTCTTTTACAAACTGTAAAGATAGCTGAAAAATATGGATTTACAGTTCTTCATGGTATTGTGGATTCAATATGGTTGAAGAAGAGAGATGGTCTAGCTACTACGGTCGGTACACCAACGACAGTATCACCAGAATACCATGATAATTATTTCAAACTAAAGGACGTACTAGAACAAAAAGTGGGCTTCGCTATATCGTTTGAAGGAATATACAAATGGATTGTATTTTTAAACTCTAAAATAAACTGCCAATTGCCGGTGGCAAACCGTTATTTCGGAGCATTTGAAGATGGCAGCTTGAAAATAAGGGGAATAGAAGCAAGAAGACATGATACTCCCCCTATTTTCTATAAATGCCAAAATGAAATTTTAGAATTAATGGCTATAGGAAACGATTTCAAGGAGATAAGAAAATCAATACCTGCTGTTAAAGGCATTTTTCATAAGTATGCTAGACTTCTTAAAGAAAATAAAGTTCCATTTGAAGAATTAATTTTTACCAAACGAATTTCCAAGAATTCTGACGAATATCCAGATAGAAACACTATTGAGAATAGTGCAATAATGAACCTAAGTTATGAAGGAAGATCTCTTAAAGCAGGAGAGGCTTTGCAATATATCATAGTTGATTATTATCAAAAGCACTCATCCAAACTAGAGAAAAGAGCTATACCTACTGAATTAATCTTTGATGACAAGACTACTAATGCTGTCAATTATGACATACAAAGATATACAGAGTTACTTGCAGATACTTGCAATTCAGTTACTAAGCCGTTTGGCTTGACATTGCTAGCTCCTAAGTAGCAAGTAGCAAGTATGAGGCTACTCACATTAGATGAGTTTCCAAATTCTAGCGGTTGAAGAGGTTTTGTAAGATTCTCGGCTATTCTTAAAACTATAGTATCATTAATAGGATCTCTGCCTATTACGTTTGCATTGTATTGATTTCCATCAATAAAACTGACGTCAACAATAAAAAGACTCTTGTAAATAGGTTAAAGATTTGTATAGGATGGGTTTTTCATCGCCAGTATCAGGTAACCATAGTGTTAGAATGCAAAACAAAAAATGGATGTGGATAACTCCTTCAGGAATTCCAAGTTACAATTTGGCATGGCTTTCTTTAACCACTCTGTAGGTTTGACGAATGACGACCTTAAGGCTCTGATTGCTTCAGCCGTTTCCTATGGAGGACCGGGTATTCTGATCCCCACACGAAACACTCAGTTGCTTCGTTGGTGTCTAGACAAAGGACTCAAGTTAGTCCAGCAACTTAACCTCATGACAGGTGGGATGTACAACGAACCAGCCGGCGCTCATATGCCTTCAATTCCATATTGACTATGAATAGCCAAAAGACGCTACTATTATCCAATATATGTAAGTGTAAGTGAAATGAGATCACCTGTGAACCATAGACCGAATACATTTACACCTCTGACAGAAGCGTCTCATTTATTATCACGGTAAACTACGACATTACAGACTCAGAAAATCCACCTACAGCCAATTCAAATTCCCTGGCAGGGAATAATTTGACATCCTGTAGGCTGCTACGCTAGTTTCCATCAAACAGCAACTGTTCAACATCGTTAACGTTAGTTTTCCGCAAAGTTATTTCCATTTGCAGCAGCCAAGATAAATCATGTAAATGGTGCGATATCTATAAGAGATTACATACGGGAGATACTACTGATATCATAAATCGAAAACGACCCAAACAGACTTCAGTGTATACAAGCGCGATATATCGATAGGATATAACACCCTCACAGGTGGAAACGTAAGATACGTATGACCACTAGTATATGATAGTCAATGACTGTTGAACTTGATGGCAACCATGATCAGAGAAAATCTGTAACAAGATTTTTTGTCTCTCTATTTACATATGGACCAAATCTTTCAATAGAGGAGATTGCTATTATCCCTCCAGATCTATTTTTGCCGCGTTTAGCCCGAAACTAAGGAACAGTTAGAGGTCATACAAAATGAACTTATTTCGTATTAGCTATGCATGGAACGCGAATATCCAAGCCGTACAATTCGGATATCTTCTACTTTATCTTATATGTGATGTTCACGTTTTAATGGTAATATAGGCTGTAACCCAGATTTACAGAGGACAGATGGAAATACTTGGAATCTTAGCAGAGGATCTACGGTTACTACCTTTCCTTTCTACGTTCTAGCGTCATACTCATCCCATATTTAGGACGTAACGTAACGAGTGGCTTTAACTCTACCTTATGATCTGGATCATGATGCATCTTCCACTCCCGGCAGATTGTAGCTATTAGTAATATTCCTTCCATCCATGCAAAAGGTTCACCTACACAGCCTCTGATACCTCCACCAAATGGAAAATAGCTAAATCTAGGGATCTGTAACTTTGCTTCTTTCGTCCACCGATCTGGATAAAAGAGATCTGGGTCAGAAAAGTGATGCGGATCATGATGCATTACATATTGACTCATTAAAATAATCGAGCCGGCGGGTAGAACATATTTGTCAACCTTGTAATCATTTATAGCTTGGCGGGCAATAGTCCACACTGGAGGGTATAGCCTCATGGATTCTCTAAAGACCTTTTCAGTATATTCCAATTTTGGTATATCTTCAACAGTCGGAATTCTTTTGTCATCTTTATCACCAAGTACAGAACATAATTCTTCATAGACACGAGCCTCTTCAGTTGGATGCTGCGATAGTAAATAAAATGTCCAAGTGAGTGCATTGGCCGTTGTTTCATGGCCTGCAACAAAAATTGTCATTACTTCATCTTTTAATTGTGAATCATTCATTCTTCCAATTCCAGCTTCTGCATCTTGAGCTTGCAGTAGAGTATCTAGTAAGTCCGCATTAGACGTACCCTTACTTTCCTTGTCCCGGTGTTCTTTAATCATACTATATACTATTAAATCTAGTTTCTTTTTTGCGCGTTGATAGCCTTTATTGACTGGTAGAATAGGTATCTTTGATATTAGCTGACCAAAAGGCATTAGGACACGATTAGAGTATTCCATACAAGTTAGAAGTGCATTACCAACTTCGTCTTGTGATTTAATATCGGAACCTAGGACAGATTTACTAATGATTGCCAATGTTACATGCATCATCTCTTTATGTATATCCAAAGTAATTCCATCCTCCCATTGTTGACACATACGTGCTGCACTAGTAATCATAATCTCGCCGTAAGTCTTTATTCGATTGGGATGGAATGTAGGTTGAATTATTCGTCTTTGGCGATCATGAAATTCTCCCTCACTAGTGACAAGCCCCTCTCCTAAGAGGCGCTTTGTCGTTTGCCGCGTTTTATTTTTCGTAAAATTTTTGTGGTTTTTAACCAATACATCTTCTATGTAACGCGGATTATTGAGTAGGTAGATATGCTGCTGCCTTCCAAATTTAAAATGAGATACATCCCCATATGTACGTGTGATTTCCATTAAGGTCTTGATTGGGTCATGCAGGAATCGCCGCAGTAATTTGTTAGGTAAAATTGAGTGGGGTCCCGGAGGATAATCGATAGAAGAAGAGACGGATGATGTCATTACGTCTTGCATTCTTTTACTTCGACTATGATATAAAGATGCATTATCCGAGTATAGTTGCCACCCAAACCGAAATGGGCTTGTACCTCACAAACAGATTCATTTGTGCTGCAAGAAACGTCTCACTTATGGTCGACTTTTTCAGAACATCTTATGAGAAGTCCCTATCGCTTGCATAGTATGCATCCATGTCTTCTTTAGTTTCCCAAACTGTTGTATTTACTGTGTATTGTGGATTCTCACACTTTTCATCAATGCAAAACCCTTGAGGCGTTTTGCCTTTCGCACATTTGCATTCTTAAGCCCTTATCGCCGTCTTAAAGCGACCATTAGTTATCCTGACGTATTGCATCCCAGCAAAGACCAGCCTTTTAAAACGTTTCATGTTTTTTTCACACCTTTTTTCCTTTGCCTAATTCTCTATCTTTTTACCCTTTACTACTTGGCGTTAACCTCAGCTGCATTCGGCAGCAAGGACAAATATGCCTCACATCATCTACAATATTTCTACAAATATAGACCTGTATTTTGAATTCTCAGAGATATTTCTACAAACCAATCGAGAAGGGGCTTGTAAAAGATGGATCGTTAGAAAGGATTGGAGCATTAGTCACAGAGGGAAGATAATATGTGTAAGATCATATACATCTCGCTAAGATTTGCAAATCTCGTTATCGACTAATTGTTTTTTATTAGGTATTTGAGAGAATCAAGCAAGAAAATAGTGTCTGGTCTGGTTTGGAAGAATTACTCACTTTCGGAACTCTCCTAAGTGACTAACTAACCGATACAGATTAGTAGACGCCTACCGTAGAATTCCATATGGGAACTACAACAAAAATGCAGAAAAAGAGTATCAATTCACCAGACGAAACACGGACCTTCGACAAAGGGAAAGTTGATCTTACAAAAATTGGTGATACTACCATAAGCAGAATGTATCTTGAACCTGGATGGAGCTGGGAAAAATGTATAAAGCCTATTGCTAAAACCGAAAGCTGTCAAGCTTCTCATACACACTATGTCGTATCAGGAAAAGTGAGAGTCAAGATGAATGATGGAAGTGAAGAAGAATACGGACCTGGAGACGTTGCTTATATTCCACCAGGACATAATACATGGGTAGTTGGGAATGAAGCCTATACTGCAATAGAATTCGCAAGCATGGAGAACTATGCGAAGAGATAGTTAAGAAAGTGAAACGGAGCTAGTAAGTAGAAGTTCGCTTGGACTACTACCATAATTTCTTTGTCTTGTTACTATCTTAATCAGTAACCATTTCGTCTAGCTAAGGGTGTTGTACAAAAATGTAATTTTTCATTCCAATAGCTTTATGAAATACTCGTTTGAGTTTAAATTTAGATACGTATAAGATCTTAGAACATTTTATTTCTTCACTCTTTCTTAGTCTTGTCATTCTCCCGCATGTTGTTGTTGTCGCTGTAGGCTCCGGGAATGGACAGCTTATTCCACCATTTGGCGTTGCAGAGATTCTCGTACAGATGATGTGTTTGGAGCAGATACTTTCAATGTGGGACAGCAGCTGCTCGTCGTAATTTGTACTGCATCAATTATCCATTGATGCAAGGTAGATAATATTTCGTTTACGATGCATATACAATTATATGATTTCGTCGACTACTACTTGCTTACCACAATTTTTTCTACCCAATGGAGTAAGACTGATTTCATCGTTTTCATATTCTTCTATATAGCCTAGTTGTCTTAGTTTCTGTATTATTAGAGGAATCACTATATCTCTGTTATATGCATCAAGTCTGTTTCTTCCATAAACTTCAATTTTTGAGAATCTAAATCGTTTGCCTTGGTTTTCTTGTGTTTTCTCACAAAGTAATTCAAGATACCTAGTTCCTAGGACCTTTCTGTCCGTTTCGCTTAATATCATTTGATCTCGTGAGAACGGATGAGAGATCAAGTCCGATAATTGGTAATTCGTTGGTACTTGATCTAAATAGATTCTCAAATCAGGATTAAATTCCATCAATACTTGTCTACACGCTCCGCATGGAAAAGCTGGTTTAACACCGGAAGAAGAGATAGCAATAGAGTCAAATGACTTGTATCCTTCTGATACTGCCTTAAATAACGCAACTCTCTCAGCGCACACGGCTAGGCTATAAGAGGCGTTTTCTATATTACAACCAGTGAATATCTTTCCTTCCTTAGATCTAATAGCAGCACCTACTCTAAACTTTGAATATGGGCTATATGCATTTTTTAATGCTGAATTTGCAGCTTCAATAAGTTCATTTCTCCCTGGTGAGGACAAGCGGTATGACCTAATATCACCTGTGCCGGGTAAATGAATTTTTTCTTCAATCTTTGTCTAGAAAACATCGCAGAAGAATCTGACCGTAATTTCGAAGATCCGTCAATCCTTGACGTACCAGCAGTTATTGCTTAAACGACTAGTTTCTATTATGTAGGCATGTTGAGAATAATTAATTAGTAAGTCATTTGCTTATATTTTAACAGGAATTGGATTAAGCGCCCAACTATACCTACAGATTTGATCGACCAATATGAATTATCCTTGGTCTATTTAATCAGGGTAATGTCTCTGGTTGATTGCCATTTGAATGCATCAATGCTCTACTTTGAAACTCAAAGATGAGAATACCTGAGGGTACTAAATTACAGCCTAGAAAACTGCGTTTTAATCTCGAATTAACACCATTGTCGTTAATTCAAGGGAATTACTTTCGCTTTGACCATTGTCTCCTTATAACCACTGATTCAACAAGTTCCTGACCTTCCGCGAGACCCAGGTATTTAGCCTTGGTATCTGCTTTTGCTTCAGCAGCGTTTCTCAGAAAGTCTAGACAATTAAGTGGTTGAATTCCCCTATGATGAATTTGGTTCCTGGGGTAAGTAGATCCAAAGATTGTTTGTAAAGTCGTCCCATATTTTCATCATTTCCACACTTTGCTCTGACTTCATCCATGTGCTTGCGAATTGAATATTCATCAACTAGAAAGACAAGGGGCGGACATACAGAGCAAGGTAGAAGAATTAGAACAACTAAACCAACGATGAGATCGTGACAAAATGAAAGATGATGCTATAGCGCATTTATCAGATCAGCTTATCGCGTTAACGACTAGATTAGATTCGATCGAAAGACGACAGCAATAGAGATCCCCGTTCAAGTATCTAAAGAACAAAAAACAACCTAATCAAGATGGGGAATAGTGGCCGTTCTCAAGATTTGAAATTGAACTCGAAGCCTTAAAATGTTTTTATGGTTAATATTGTATGTGCGTTACTATCTTAAATGTGAGTTAAATCCTGTTGAAAAAGACCGACTAGCCAAGGGTATAAAAACTGCTTCTCTAGCTAGCGGAAAGATCTTTTACGAAGGAATGCAATCTGCATTAAGAAACGCTACTATTGATGAAGATGACGTAGTACATTTCATTGAAATATGCTACTGTTTGGAAGGTGGACTATACCCTATGGCAATGGAGATTCCAGTCTTAAATGAGTATTTCGAAAATATCTCAGTAGTAAAAGACGCACGCTTTAGGGACCAATGTACTATGGAGTGCGAATTCTGCGATTGTACTAGGAATATAAAGTTGCCGGGAAAGCCATTGATGGATGAATTCAGTACGTTGATGACAAGTCAGCCGTATCACGATATGCCAAGTACTAACTTCATAGATATAGGTAGACTAAAGCTTAACAGAAAGAAACAAAAAGAAGGCGTTTATGCTCTAAAATCTTTATGTAATGATAAGAATTACAATAAACTCAAATCGATATTTTCAGGTGCTGCCATTTCTGGTCTCTTTGCAATCTTCCACGATGGTACTGATTACTTCAGAATAAGAAATATCCCAGATAATTCTGAATCTCGTGAAATCTTGCGAACTCTAGGATTAGAGGTTTACGATAGTGTCGATTCCATAAAATCCAGTGCTAGATGTTCACTTGCGAGCAGTGACAAGCGTTCGAATGTAGTTTGAATAGGCAGCTGAGAAGTATCGAATTTTATGTTCTCTCAGTCTCAATGTCGCTCTTCTCGAAGTTCATTCCACCATTTTCTATTTCTATTTTTTCTGTTAGTATCGCCGCCGTAAACAGTTCTATCAAAGCTGCAAAGTGCCTCCATTCCAAACATGTTCAATGCTGACGCCGGTAAGATTAGCATGACGACTTGTGACGATTGCTAAGTTAACGGATGGATTTTACGCCAAAAAACTTATATCGATTAGAAAGAATATGCGAACATGGATGTTGCCAATGTGGATCCTAATGATTTGTTTGATGGTTCGAGAAGACTGTTGCTCAATTATTTAGTCATCTAAGCCAAAAAGAAATGAACCTTCCCGACCGTCTAATACAGCCAAGGCTCTGAATATCGGCTCTTCGTCTAACTTCGATCTCTCTTTGAGCAGATTGGCCTTCCTTCTATCAGAATTATAGGACCTGGAAATACAATAATCAACAACACCTTAGCGGATACAGTAAAACCATTGTCTGGCAATGTTCCGAGAGTTATCCCACCGCCTAACGCTAGGCTGCTTTTCTGTGGACCCCATTTGGTCTTCAAGTCGGTAACACCAATAGGATCGCGTTTGTACCAGCCAGGAGTCGAGCCGTCCTGACTCTCATACCACTCCTCGTCAGCCTTCTTGTTTGGCTCCATTTTAAGTGCAAATAGGCCAACCATACCATAGAGTGCGACGCCAGTAGCACAAAGAGGGATTCCAGCTGGCAGCTCCACATCAAGATAAATGGCAAAGAACGTGTAGCCTTGCGGACCTGTGACTGAACCAACGACCACTTTGGCATCTATTTCGAGATCCAACGAAATGAGTTCCAGCTTAATGTCACCATCAAAGCGGTGAATTGTATCTGCGCCGACTGTGAGTTCTTTATAGGATACAGCACCCTTGAAACGGAGAACATCTGGCACTTCGAACTCGACGCCAACACCGTTCAGAGTGATCCTTGTAGCTCTACCGCTACCGTCATCGTACCAGATTATTCGCAATCCCTCAACTGATGCACCCGCCGATAAACCGTCAACTAATTTTAATCCACCCGAGATGCCTATCCATTTACCACCTTCCTCTGTCTTACCAAATCCTAGCTTTGTAACTTCAATTTTGAAGCCAAGGAAATCCAAGCTGTACTGATCTTTAAGGTCCAGCCAACCGCCGTCCAGATGAACGTTTCCCTTTGAATCGATTGACAGGTCATCGAGATGGAACGTCGGCCAATCGAGACCGCCGAAAAGCGGTTTTACGTCGCCAGTCACGTGGATACTGAAGATGCCGTTCGCGATGCATGGCATCACCATTATAGATATGTCGTACGAATGATACCAGGCCTACGCTGCATCTTCAAATGCTACCGGCACTGTTATAGGAACAGGGAGTTGCATCGATCAGCATGAAGTATTGATTAAATGCTACTGGAGCTACTATTGACTATAGATTTTCAAGACTATTCTAACCTGGTCGCTCAAGAACAAACACTGGTAGAATTTATTATTATTTCCTTAGCTACTTCTGATGGGTTTTTATTCTCGTTGTTTACCCAAATTTCTTCGACTTTAGTTTTGTGTACAAAAATTTGTTTTGATAAAAGAGATTAAACTGGTTTATAGCGTCAGTTGGGATAAGTGGATGCTTTTCCGTGCATATAACTCGTTTAACGCATGTATCGAAGCATACCCTTAGAACAACTGATAACATTTTGTAATCTTTTTCCCTGAATCTTCTTATCCTCATTTCAGGTTCTGTCGTATGCCCGTCGCCAAAGTGCATTTCTCCGACTACGAATTCTTTATCTAATGCAACTATCATGTTGCTTTCAAACTTATCTTCTATTGTCTGATCCAAATCTAATAGTTCGTAATTGCTATTTCCAGCACTCTCTTTCAGGGCCTTTGCCACTTCACTCATTCCTGACCCAGGTGGGCCTCTGAGAATGATCAGAACACGCATAAAACGTGAAATACTTGATACAATTTATTCTTTTCATGTGTAGGTATGCTAACAGTTCCTTTATTGATTAGCAAGCCGTTCCAAACCTTCACATCGAGTGGTAGATCTCCGAGAAATGTTTCAACCGAGTCTTTGAACGTCAATTCTAAACGTGAAACTTTCTCTGCCATCTGTCATCTGTCTGTTACTCAAAAGGTTATGGAAGATCCTTGATAATCTTCATTCCTTCCTCAGCGGTAAATGCTTTCAAGGTTTTGGTTCTCACATTTCCATATGACCCAACTTTGAGCATCAGAGACATTACTGCTTCATCATTTGGAGCTTCTATAATTATTACCACATCATGTTCACCGAAAGTATAGTAACCTCCAATCAATTTTCCACCTGCTTTTTCGACCGATGCTTTGAAGGAACTGTAACGGTCTGAAGATTCTTTGATCTTGTTGATCCCTTGCTCCGTCCAATTTATAAGTAAGATATAGTGTGACAAATGTAACAGATAGATAGAAAGACTACTATTTATATGTCATAATATAATTAACTGGGGTTAAATACCACCAGTACAGAAACATACTCGCCGGTTTTAAGATTATGAGAGTATAGATAATATGGCATCTGAAGAGGCTTACCACAACTATCACACTTTCCGATTCTATGGCAACATTATAACCAGAAGGTCAGTTTTCGGTTTTTCGATATGTTTTAAGTTTCCATATATCTTAGTGCCTTATCTCGCAAAATAGATTACTTCAGTTGTGAGGTAGTCGTCGCCGCTGAAGACGATGCTTGAAGTTCCATTGTTCCAAAGGAGTAGAT
>DAOM01000132.1 GCA_002501855.1 Candidatus Nitrosopolaris nunavutensis | reverse complement strand
GCATGGTGAGGTATTATGCTGATAGAGATCCGGAGTCAGCCAGCAAGTACCAAAACGAACCTGGGGCATATTGAAATCGTATCATAAAATCAGAGGACATGGCAGTTGGACACTAAAAAGAAAAACAATAGTCGCCATGGCATGTAGATATCACTAAAGTCTGAACACCAACATTAATTTATTGTGTAGAAGGCAACGACTGACCCTGCTATTTATCACACCACTCATCCCGTCGTGCCTCTGTTTCGGTAGAGGGCATTTACTGTAAACAATTAAAATGAATAAACCCATAAGATGCTCGATGCAGCTGTCTCGAGTCTGGGCGCATTGGATAATGAAAATTAGGTCATTTGAATTTATAATATTAGCAATTGCGTTTGTTTGCCTTTCAGCTATGGTTGCATCTGGATTAACTACTAGTTTTGACAAGATTATAAACGCACACGCTAAGGATGTTCAAGGAAATGAGAAGCTGGATATACTGATGATAGCCGTTACGTCGTTGGGCGATCTCTCTACCTTAGTTATCATCGGGATCGTCCTTACCATTATTCGTCGTACCAGAAAAATGGGGCTCATTTTCTTGATAAGCATCGTATTCATATCGATTTCAATAATCTACCTAAAGCCTGTGATTGGTAGGCATGCCCCTCCAAATGAGTTTCAAACGTCTTTGGTTTTTCCTAAATACTTTGTACTAGAAGACGATAGTGTAGCACCATTCGCACGCGGCGATTCGTATCCTTCTAATCATGTTGCAATCGCAACTGCCCTCGCTTTTGTCGTGGGCTTTCAAATTAATAAAAAATCCAGAATCGGCGGTTTATTAATATGGTGTTTCCCAGCGCTGATTGGCATCACTAAATTATACTTGATGCAACATTATTTCACCGACATAATTGGTGGTTTCCTCTTGGGATTGATTATTTCTATAATAACGAGCAATGTGATGCATCTTGATCAGCCGTTTCTGATGTCCAGATTTAAAGGAAAAGAGGATATGGATACTCAGCAGTAGCTAAAGACGGGCCTGACTCCGATGCAACTATGGCATGCATAAATGCAACCCCATGAAAATCCCAATCTTTGAAATAATAACGGCTGACAAACGACACAACACGGAGAGTATTTAATGATGCTTGACTGACGATCCTGTTAAAGCGTCTAGATTAATTAATTTTATATCTTACAGACAGGAGGCAAAAACTGCTTATGCTTATTTTTTTCGACGAGCTTTATCACCTTTTGTACCTTTTCATCGCCGAATTTTGTACGATGAGATTTATTTCTTTTCAAATCTCTAAGTATTTCATCTATCACTTCATAAGTTAATCCTATCTCGGCTTCCGCTGTTTGTCCTTTCCATAAGCCTGGGCTGCTTTTTTTCTCCAATATGTTAGGTGGAATATGCATATATCTTCCCATTTCCCTAACCTCTGTTTTATACAAGCCTGCTATTGGAAGGATGTCGGCGGCACCATCGCCATACTTGGTAAAATATCCTAATTCTAATTCACTTCTATCAGAAGTTCCAATCACAATTAGCTTTCTTATTGCGGCATAATAGTAAAGTATACACATTCTCAGCCTTACTGCAAGATTCCCTTGGGCGAACTTGTTTGAAGGGAGTTGTCTTACCAAGTTGTTTTTAGCTGAACCGATTTCGATCAACTTATGATTTATCTTCAAATCCTTCGCCAAACCTGCAGCATCTTTTCTTTCGCGCGGATGTGGAATTGTTTTGGAATCGGGCAAAATTAGCCCGAACACTCGAGAAGGCCCTAGAGCTTTGACAGCCAATACTGCGGCTACTGAAGAGTCGACTCCACCACTAAGTCCGAGGACGACCCCCTCGGACTTGCGCTGTTTAACCTCGCGAACAATGAAATCGGAAATAATTTTAGAAGCTTTAGATGGTTGCATGATTTCCATAACAGGTGATAATTATTTAATTATATTGGGAATTTTGGCTCTAGGTTGTTTTTCTATATTCATATGATCTTAATGGATAAAACGTCTCGAAAAGAAAGCAAAATAAAAATGGGTAAACTTCCAACGTACAGCTCACAACATTAATTTAAATACAAACTTGTAGAACTACATCTAGATGGATACTAGAAATATCGGCTTGAGAAATATAGAGGTTGCTGATACAAAGATCAGTTCCATAGACGGCGAAAACGGCAAGCTAATTTATCGCGGATATGATATTTTGGATCTGGTAAACCATTCCACCTTTGAAGAAACAGCCTACCTGCTCTTGTTTGGAGAGCTCCCAAGCACAAGAAGCTTGGCAGATTTTTCTGGTCGACTTAGGGAAGCTCGTAGTCTACCAGAACCGACTATCAAAACTCTGATGACTCGGCCTACGCGAGCACGTCCTATGGATGTCCTGCAGTCATCTATTTCCGAGCTTCCTGACTACGACATAAATATGGATGATGATTTGAAGGAAGCTAATATCGAAAGAGCAATTGTTCTCATGTCAAAGATTCCGACAATTGTTGCGGCGTGGGATCGGATTCGAAAAGGGTTGCAGGTTGTCGATCCAAGAGGGGAAGGATCACACGCGGCGAATTTTCTCTATATGTTGCGCGGTAAAGATGCTAACAAGGAAGAATCGAAGATATTCGACATCTGTCTTATATTGCATGCCGAACATAGTTTCAACGCATCCACTTTTGCAGCCAGGGAAATAGCCTCCACTAGAGCTCATATGTATGCGTCGATCGGCGGGGCAGTTGGTGCTTTGTCTGGTGAACTACATGGTGGTGCGAATATTCAGGTTATGAAAATGCTACTTGAGATAGGAGACCTAAATAAGGCACAAGAGTGGGTGGAGGATAAATTAGAACGAGGTGGAAGAGTCATGGGAATGGGACATGCAGTATACAAGACCACCGACCCCAGAGCAGATGTCCTTTCAAGTTTGTCCCGAATCGTGGCTCATCAAACGGGTACAAAGTGGTATGAAATTACAGAACGTGTCGAGAAAGCAACCAAGAAGTATATGCTTGAACACCATAGACAGCCAATATATCCAAATGTCGACCTATATAGCGCATCCTTATACTACAGCATGGGTCTCCCAATGGATCTTAATACTCCAATATTCGCGATTTCAAGAATCTCCGGCTGGTGCGCTCATGTTATTGAAGAAAAGTTTGCAGAAGCTGCTCCGAAGCCTGCTCTTTATCGACCGAAGGCCCTATATGTCGGAAGGTATTGCGGCCCCATGGGATGTGAATATATTCCCATCGATAATCGAGCTAAGGAGCTAGATGCTTAACCTTATCCAATAACAATAATATCGAAAATAATAATGATAATAAGGACTCTTAAATAACGCCAATGATATTAGTGAAACATATCTCTAATACTTTCACCAGAACATGACTTTTAAATCTACATACATTCTAGATCAATAGATTTGAAAATATCTATGCTGTCCAAAACAGAGAGTGCCGTTTTAATGGATCTAATTAGAGAAAAGTGGCCCGTAGATGTTATCCCAAAAATTAAGACCTTCAAGGTATATCAGGTCGAAGAAGGCAAATTTTTACTACAGGCTGAGAATTTTTTCGCAATTCAAACACGTGAATCTGTGATCTTACCATTTCTGGGCAAACCTGATCTGCTAGACCGCTTCCCTTCCGTTTATGTAGATATGGGTGCCATCAAATTCGTCTGCAACGGAGCTAAAGTGATGAGACCAGGAATAACAAGTTTTGACAACTTCAAGAAAGATGGGATTGTTACTGTCAAAGATCAGACCTACAAGAAGGGGTTGGCTGTAGGCCTGGCTCTTGAAGATAGCGAAATTGCTGCCTCTATGTCAAACGGATATGTGATAGACAATTTGCATTATATTAGCGATAAATTCTGGGAGGCTTACAAGTCGATTGCACAGTAGTTCAGTAATATTGAAGACTAGTTGTGGGTCGAGTAAGAGATTTGTTTAAACCAAAGGGTCCGTGGCATAATCTCCAATCGCGAGCGACCCCATAGCTACAATAGGTATCGAATGGGATGAAACGCATTTAGATGATCCTCTAGCCGGATCTAACATTCCAATGGTCGTTGATCGGCGCCGTGCTTTAGATAGACCAGCCTATAAGGAAAAGGACAGATAGTAATACCAGTGTTACAATCTCGCCAAACGTATTTTAATTAATGGTTGGATCTGATGCCAACAGACTAGTTCTCACCTTGGACTTCAGGTAAGCAACAGGGGGATTTGTTACCCGTTGATTCATAAGAATTTTAATATCTTCAATAGAATCAAGATCTTTCATAATCCTTTGTGATAAAAAAACTTTGATGGGAATTCCGAATTGTGTAGCTGCTCTTATATGCGCATTAAAGCTATCTTCGTCGTAATGCGTCTTCAATAATCGTGACGGCTTGCGTAGAAGAGCGTTGGATCCGTCATAGCGTATAGAAGGACTAATAACCACACATCGTTCTGGTGATTTCGCTTTCCTGCACATAATATTAATATCAGTAGCCGTTAAGAGTGGGAGATCTACTGGGATTACTATTGTAGCATGTGCTCTGTTTTCGGAACTATAGTCATCCGCTACGGCGATAGCAGCATTCACTCCGTGATCTTTGGTCTCTTTCAAAAATTTTGCGTCTGTTCTCCTAGCGATTTCCATTGCTCTATCATCGCTTGAAACTACGACTATATTTGATATTGCTGACGACTTTTTTAGTACGCTAATCGTGTTAATAAGTAACAGCTCGGACAATTTTATTCGTTCATTGATACTTAGTACTGCTCCTAGTCTTGATTTACTACTTTCGAACTTCTTAACCGGTACAAGAGCAAATATTTTCATAGTTAGGCAGCCTTCATTTGTGTAAGAAGATAGGATGCGAGTCTGTTTTCATCATCAGAAGTTTTCATCAGAATGTCTGTTTCGAAGACCTTCATGCCAAGTCTTACTATCCTTCTAGATGAATCTCCATCATTTTTAGAAATAACAAACTTGGTTACGAACTCAGAATAATGTTTTGCTACCCCAAAAGGAGATGAATTTATCCTCACGGCTTCCATGTACTTTACGGCGGGTCCGCTTATTGCGCTGTTCCCAATTAGCGGTGAAACTGCAACGATTTTTTCTCTCTCTGCAACAAGAGCTTTTTTGAACCCCCTGATGGCAAGAATCGGGCCGATACTCGATATGGGATTTGCAGGCGCTATAACGATTAACGTGGACTGCCTTATAGCCTGGATCACCTTCGGGTTTATTCTGGCCCTCTCTGCACCTTCATACCTGATACTTACAACTGGTGGTTGAGCCCGATGCTTTACCCAGAATTCTTGAATGTGCATCTCACCTCTGTCGGTCAAGACTTTTGTCTCAACCGGATCATCTGTTGCAGGAATAATTCTTGATGAGACCGCGTACTTGTCTCTCATCCGTTCTGTAATATAGGACAGACTTTTTCCACTCTTCAGCATGTTTGTGCGTAAGAGATGCATGGCAAGGTCCTTGTCTCCTAGCTTAAACCAAGTTTGCTCGCCGAGCATCTCCATTTGACGAAGACATTCAAATGAATCATTTTTTATGCCCCAACCTTGTCTAAGATCAAGAATGTCAGCTAATCCATAAATCACCGTATCGATATCCGGGCAAATATAAAGGCCGTAAAGCCAAATATTGTCCGCGACATTTGAAACTACTGTTATATCGCTGAATTGCGAGGCTAGGCCACGAATTAACTTAATGGAACCAGTTCCCCCTGCGAGAACGGTGATCATGGCTAACGTGCTATGATTTAGTACATAATGTATAATTTTCGGATACATTACGGAAAACCGAAGGTTATGTGGAGACTAGCATTAACAGATTTACTAAGAAGCCACAATATCATGTTCATTGGCAATCAAAGATGGTTGGTCAGAACAGACAATCAATAAGGATTATAAACAGGACACCATGAGACTTGTTGTGTGAATATTAGTGCAGTTCTGCTAGCCTGCATTATCTCAACAATTTTAGTTACAGGTCTTATAAGTCATGCATTCGCTGTGCAACTCACAGCGTTTCTTTCGCCTCCGGCCAATAGTGCGCAACCTGATCTTACGGCAGTAAGATTCCTTACATTGAATTACGATCCTGGCAGTGCATTAGCGCAGCAATTTAACGGTAAAGCAGAACATGTGAGATTCACGGTTAACGGAACTGCTGGGGGAATGAGTCAGTTGATATCAACATTCAACCAAGATATCGCAACTGAGAAGCAGAGCCCTGTCCGATTCAACAATGCAACTTTACAATATGAAGGAGATCTTATAGGTGAGCCTAACCAACTTCTGATCTCCTACAAAGTGGATCTTAAGCCATCTATGTCCAACTATGTTCTACAGGCGAATGGAACCCAAGGCTCAATTATTGATTTAGATTGGAGGAGTGTATCAGTTAACCAGCCCTTAATAGTCGATACGCCGAAGTACGGTAAAGTCAATGTTAATTATCCGATCGGGTTGTTTCAGGTTACACATCCGCAATTGGGGCAACAGCTGTTGAATTCGCCGG
>DAOM01000019.1 GCA_002501855.1 Candidatus Nitrosopolaris nunavutensis | reverse complement strand
AATATTCGAGACGTCTGTAGACACTATAAGTTTTTAATGGAATTAAATATACATAGAGTCAGTTGCACCCAAGGTCTGACTATTTACGTGTAAATAGGCGCATATTATTAGAGAATGTGTGACCGATAAGTTTAACGTTGTCGCAACTGGTGGGACTTTTGATGAGATACATATCGGCCACCTGGCTCTGCTCTCTAAAGCATTTGAGATCGGCAAAAGAGTAGTCATCGGGGTTTCTAGTGATGAATTTGTGGATATGGTAAAAGGGAAAGGCAAGATCACTCATACTTACGAGCAAAGAGTAGCCAACCTTCGACTTGTAATTCAAGCGAATTTCGGGCATGTCATTTATGAGATAAGTAAGCTCAACACCACATACGGACCTACCGTAATTTCCGGTGAAGTAAATGCGCTCGTCGCGAGCTCCGAAACCGCGAAAAAGGGTTCGGAAATCAATGAAATTCGATCTAATCAAGGCATCAAACCCCTCGCCATTGTTATAGTGGACATGATTAGAGACGAAGACGGGGCTCCCATTTCATCATCACGCATACGCACAGGTCAAATTGATCCTCAAGGTAAATTATTAAAAGGTGAATAAAAAAACTCAACATTTTTTGATTGATACGGTTTTATCCTATTCCTGAAAGGTAGTTTGATTGCATAATGTTTCATGAAAAGCCATTTAATTTTGCCACCCTGAGAATCGGAACGGGTATTAAGAAGATTAAAGAAGGCCTTGAGCCTGAGATCCTTGCATATTGGTATAAGAGGATCGAAGACAAGGCGATTGAATCGGCTCCATCCCACCTCAAGGAGAAAATTCACATCACACAGGACAGGATTTTGTGGATGAAATTTAGAGTGGACATATCCAAAAGAGTTGTTCCCTATGTTATGCAAGTTATAGATGAGTACATCCCCATGATGCCATATTCAACTGGTCTCTATTTTAGAAAAGTTCAGCAAATACTGATACAAGAAATGAACAAAGAACTGCGTTAATTAATTGATTATGAATTCCAGAATGCGTCGTAGTAGGTTGCATGATCCCAATAAAAAATTTTATGCCGACTTGCTCTTCTTAAGAGAATAATATTCAAGATGTTCTGTGCAATAGAGGGGTTAAATTGTTTTATATTAGCTTATACCTTTCGAGCGGTGCCAATGTTCCGTCTTCAGTTCATGTTTGTAATCCGGACAATGTGAGAATCATTTAGAGCTTAATATCACAGAGCGAAAAATTGCAAGTATGTTATTGTTTTTGTAAATATTCAATGTAGCCAAAATCTCCTTTTGACTCAGCAATACGAGGTCCGAATTTTCAAAATATGTACTTTTCTTTGTGATTTTTTGCAAAGCAGCTTCTAAATGCTTCATTGAAACTGCCCTCTCAAGATATCCTTTTCCTACAGTTTTTCGCAAAAGCGATGCAGGTTGGTCTTTCTGCTTCGCTTCAACGAATAGTGATCTCTGTCACGTGATCATCGAAATTACTTGCCGAAATTCTCTTCTTTTGCACAAGAACATCTTCTATAAATGACTTTAATCTGACCGCTGTGTCGCGATCCTTCATTATAATACTATGTGACGACTTGTCCTTTAGGATGATAACAACCTCATTCTGAACTATGGCCGCTATCCCGTGAAGGAAGGTGCCGTTATCTTTTTGTGTCGCTAAAAATCCTGCTAGCTTTTCAGCTTCATATTTATCATCGCACTCAAATTTTTCCACATTCATTAGGTGTCACTTTTCATAAGGTGCTCCATCGAACATGAATTCAGCGATAACATCCTTTGCTTTTTCCCTACGCTTTTTGAATTCCCCGAGAAATTTTTGAGATTCCTTTGATAAATCGCTCTTGCATTCACCGCAAAGAAGATTTCCGCTCGAGCATTTTAGCAACCGCTCGTCTGATTGTCTTTCAGTATCAAACAAATATCGTAAATACCAGAAAACAGGACAACCTAATGCATTGCCACCTAGTTGTCTTTGAAGCGCTACTGTCGCTTGACCTCCCGTGAAAGCAGCGGAAACTTTCTTATCTATGACCTCCGGATCATCAATTGTGAACAAGGCTGTCTCTGGTTTAGATGACGACATTTTGCCTACCATTCCAAGACCTGGGAGAAACTTACTATGGATCTGTGCAGGTTTATAATACCCCATGCGTTCAGCCACATCCCTCGTTACTCTCCAGTAAGGATCTTGGTCTATGGCAGCCGGAATGAGAACCGGGGTTGGCTTATTTTCAATTATTGATGGTAAAAAGCAAGGTGCTGCCTGTATTGGTGGGAATCCAATCATACCTATATTGGTCGAATTTGAGAAACCAAATACCGCCTTTGCAGTAGAGAATGTGATTCGCTTTGCAATTTCGGTTGCGATAGGGTAAAGGTGCTGTATATGTCTTGTATCTAGGATAATCTTAGTCTTATCGGGATTAAAGCCGACAGCAATTATATCCAAAATGTTCTCATAAGTGTAATGTCCAATCTCTTCTCTCGAACGATCCTGAGTCTGTAGAAATTTTTCATCATCCGTTAGTTGAAAGAGTAATTTCGAACCAAATTTTTCTTGGATATATTTGGTAAATAGCCAGGGCATCATATGGCCTATATGGACCATTCCTGATGGTCCCCTACCAGTATATAGATAGAAACTCTCTCCCTCCTCATGCTTATTCAAGATCCAATCAAGGTCACGATGAGAAAAAAAATACTGAAGTTTTAACATCGGATGAACTTCGCCGGTCACTTGTTTGATTCTCTCTATTATCTCAGAGGTTATCGGTTGGGTACCAAATTGGGCTATTAGTTTGTTGTAATCTATTTCTCCTTCTACTTCCCATGGAGTAACTTTGAAATCGTGTTTTGAATTATTAGTACTATTACCATCCTCGTCATTACTAGTATCTGAAGATCCTTTACTATGATTCAACTCCAACATGAAGTAGAAACCTTAAACGTTTAAAAAGTCTTTTTTCTCTGACATCTCTGCCCTCAGATGACTAACAGCAACACCAATAGCCCCCTCCATCCTCTCGAGAAATCCATACTAGAAGCTCTTGTCGGTCGCAATAGACAATCAATCGAAGAGCTAGCGAAGGACACTCGTCTGGGTATCGATCAGATAAGACGTGGCATAGAATGGCTGAAATTGAAAGGCTTGATTCATCTTGACGAAATGAGTTCAATATCCCTAGGGACCAGTGGATACCAAGCAATAAAGCAAGGTTTGCCAGAAAGAAGGCTTGTAGATTACCTAAAAAGTGGCAAGAATCGGATTCAAGAAATATCAAACTCAGGTTTTTTCTCTCAAAAAGAGAGCCATAGTGCGTTTAGATACGCAAAACAAAACAACTGGATAGAACAGCAGCGAGATTCAATCGGAGAGAAGAGACTTGTCCGAATGCTCGCAGCCGACAATAACTCTGCCGAAGAAAAATTATTGAACAAGCTCGGGGAACAAGAAAATCTCAAAATGTCGGATCTCACGTCTGAGGAAACCAACGCCTTTAATTCGCTGAAAAGCCGAGATCCTGGATATGTGAGGGAAGACAAACTACCAAACGAAACCACAGTCACGCTATTAGAACCTGGCAAAAGGGCGCTATCCTCGGTTGCCGAAGCAGGATTGATGGTAGAAGCTTTAGCTGAGAGAAAGGCTCCAACAGGCAAATTCAAGAGCGTTAATCTCCCTCCGATGGACGTTCAAGCCCCGGTACGTTCTTTATTTCCGGGAAGAAAGCACCCGATAGCGAACCTCATAGATGAAATAAGTGAAATTTTTGTTGGCTTGGGTTTCACTGAAATTGAAGGGCCGATCACGCAATCGAGTTTTTGGAACTTCGATGCTCTCTTCACTCCACAAGATCATCCGGCAAGGGAAATACAAGATACATTCTATTTGGCACAAATAAAGCAGGACAAATTTGCTACCGAGGATCAAGTTCACAAAATCTCCAGCGCTCACAAAGATGGGTGGAAATATGAATGGAATATTGATGATGCAAAGGGGATCGTTCTAAGAACACACACAACAGCCGTTACTATAAAGTATCTTGCAGATAATAAACCTGAAAACGCCAGAATATTTTCGATCGGTCGGGTTTTCAGGAATGAAAAGGTATCATATAAACACCTCGCAGAGTTTACTCAGATTGAAGGGATAGTTACCGGCAGTAGAGTTTCGTTACAGGATTTGATGGGTTTGCAGCTTGAATTTTACGCAAGATTAGGTATTAAAAAAATAAAATTCTGGCCCACATTTTTTCCTTATACAGAACCCTCTCTCCAGTCTATGATATATAACGAAAAACTGGAGAAATGGGTCGAATTATTTGGAATGGGTGTTTTTAGGCCTCAAGTGACGAAAGCGCTGGGTATACATAATCCGGTGCTTGCGTGGGGAGGCGGTCTAGAAAGAATTGCAATGTTACGTTTTGGACTAACCGATGTGCGTGATCTCTATGAGAATAAGTTAGGTTGGCTTAGGAGTATTCCACGATGCCAGTTGTAGCATTCACTTTCGACAGGTTGAATAAATTCTTCCCAGGAAAAAAATTAGATGATATTTTGAAGATCGTTCCATTTATTGGAGTCGATATTGAGGGCGTCGACAATGCCGCGGTCAGAATTGAGTACAATCCTAACAGACCTGATTTTGCTTCAGATTATGGAATCGCGAGGGCCGTAAAAGGATTGTTAGGAACAGAAACTGGAATTCCCGAATTTAAGTTGTCTGGAAGAAGTGGATGCGCTATCAAAATTGATATGTCCGCAAGACAGATCAGGCCATACATCGTATCGTTGGTTGCTAGAAATGGTAAACTTGATGACGAAACTATAAAGCAGCTAATTGCAATGCAAGAAGACCTCCAGAATGTGATTGGAAGGCGGAGATTGAAGGCCTCAATTGGAATTCATAATTTAGATGCCATCAAATTTCCTGTTACATATACGACAGTGCAAGAAGATTTTTCGTTTATTCCACTCGGAGATCCAGATAACCACACAATACGACACATTTTAAAAGAATTCGACGTTGGCAAACAGTATGGATACATATTACAAAAATCAAATGCATATCCGATCATCCAAGATGCCGAAAATAATGTTTTGTCTTTTCCTCCGATTGTCAACAGTAATTTGACAAGAATAGGTACAGCTACAAAGAACCTCTTCGTTGAAGTTACGGCAAATAATCTAGAGGTAGCAGAGGACGTTCTTTCAGTAATGGCTATGGCACTATATGATGCGGGTTTTGAAATTCAGACAGTCTCGACTCATAATTCTGATGGACGAAATAAGGAGACACCTAAAATGGATCCTTCCTATATCAAAGTCGAAACGAGCTATATCAACAGAATACTTGGTCTGAATCTGAAAGTTACTGATATTTTGAAGTGTCTAAAGAAAAGTAGGTTGGACGGGAAAGTCATGTCTGGCAAAAATATCAAGTGCACTATTCCACGATACAGAACTGATATAATTGATAGTACCGACCTGGTAGAAGAGGTAGCTGTGGGATATGGTATATACAATTTGAGGGCCACGATACCTTCATCCGATCTTTCAGGGAAGCGGAATTATCTCTCAGTTTGCTTGTATATAGTCAGAGAGGCGATGACTGGACTTGGAATGATTGAAGTTGTGAATTTTAACCTTGTCAGCAGGAAAATACATTATCAATTAATGGGTATACCAGAACATGATAATATCTTGACGGCAGAGAAAACTAAAAGTATCGAACATGAAATACTAAGGGAGTCACTAATTCCTTCTCTAATCCAAACATTGTCTCACAATATACATGAAGAATATCCTCAGAAGCTATTTGAGGTTGGCAAAGTTTTTCAACGGGGAGACCGAATAAATGAATATTGGAATCTGGGTGTAGTTGTCGCTCATTCTAAAGCAAACTATACTGAGGGAAAATCCATTGTGCAGACGTTTTTGAAGACAAGCTTTGGCAAAGAGATTGTTACGAAATCCAATGTAAACGCCATCCTAGTTCAGGGTAGATCCTCTGATATCATTGTAGATGGACAATCAGTCGGTTATATTGGAGAAATTAAACCAATGGTCAGTGATAATTTTAAGTTAAGGGTTCCAGTAGTTGCCGCTGAGCTAAATCTATCACAAATAATGTCTGTTAGCTGATCTTTATATTTGTGTGCGTTTATACACGTTGTTGCCGACAGTAGCGCGTTATTACACTGATGCCGAGAGTTCCTAGTTTCCTCGACATAC